>CAZUXN010000008.1:0-22791 GCA_964624735.1 Candidatus Woesearchaeota archaeon
AGGCTCCTGCCGATGTTTATTTTAGGGGGTGACATATGTCTGGTGGGAGCACATTAAGAGTTGGGATAGTTAGATTTATATAGGGCGGTTTGTGTTTTGTTCCAGGTTCCATCCAAAACTTGAATGTTTGGATGATGAGAATTTTGCGATTGGTTGGTCGCGATAAGCGCTTGAGTGCTATCAAGTTGATTATCAGGTAGTTGGACTATCAGGAAATAGGAATGACAGATAATAATAAGATGCGAAGTGGAAGTTTGCAGTTTTACCCGAGGGTGCGAGCGACGAAAGTTATACCTGGTGTGAATTGGAAACCTGTGAAGAAAGATGTGGTTGGGTTTATGGGATTTGTTGGGTATAAGGTTGGAATGATTTCAGTTTGGGCGAAAGATGATACCGAGAATTCTTTAACAAAAGGGAAAAGAGTTGCAATTCCGGCGACTGTTGTTGAGTGTCCGGCAATGAAGATTTATTCTGTTCGATTTTATAAAGATGGGAAAGTTGTGAAGGATGTTGTGGTTGAGAATGGGAAAGAGTTGAAGAGTAAAGTTAAGGTTTCTAAAGAAGTTAAAAAGATTGATGATGGTTTGAAGTTTGATGATGTTCGTGCGATTTTGAGTTCTGGTGTTGCGAAGACTGGGATTGGGAAAAAGAAGGTTGATTTGATTGAAGTTGGGATTTCTGGGTCTAAGGATGAGAAGTTGGCTTTTGTTAAGGAAAGGATTGGGAAGGATATTTTGGTTGGTGATGTTTTTTCTGGGGGGTTGGTTGATGTTCGTAGTGTTACTAAGGGATATGGGACAATGGGTCCGATGAGAAGATTTGGGATTTCTTTGAAAGCACATAAATCCGAGAAGGGTCGGAGGAGACCGGGTTCTTTGGCGCCGTGGCATCCATGTAGGGTTACCTTTAGGACGCCGATGGCAGGGCAGACTGGGTATCACTCGAGAATATCATACAATAATTTAATTCTCGAAGTCGGAAGTCGGAAGTCGGAAGTCGAAAGTCGGAATATTAATCTTAAAGGGGGGTTCCCTCATTATGGGGTTGTTAAGAATGATTATGTTGTTTTGAAGGGATCTGTTCCGGGGCCGAAGAAGAGAGGGATTGTTATTAGTGCTCCGATTAGGTCGACTAAGTTTATGACTAAGAAAAAGTTTGAGGTGGTGGAGGTACGATGAGGGCTGTAATATATTGTTCTAAGTATAAAACTCCTGCGTGTACTTTAAAATTAAAGGATGGCGGGTTTGATTGTAATGGTGTTATATGTTATGTATTTTCTGAATGTGGTGAAAATAAGGGATATTATTTTATTGTAGAGGAAAATGATAAGAATACTTGTGAAACAGTAGAAGAATTAAATCAAAGGCATGTACAAAAATGTTTATTAAAAAATTGCGAAAGCGCTGGAGAGCAATAAATAATGAAAGCCAAGTTGTTTGATAAGAGCGGGAAGGCGAAAGGGGATGTTGATTTGCCTAAATGTTTTTCTGGGAAGGTTCGGGCAGATGTTTTGTTGAAAGTTTTTGAGGCGCAGAAGGGGATTTATGCTCAGGCTTATGGCTCGATGGAAGGGGCTGGAGCGCAGTATTCAGCGTCGGGGATTTCAAAGAAGAAGAGGCATGATTGGAAGGGAAGTTATGGGAAGGGAATTAGTAGGGTTCCTAGAAAGATCATGTCGAGGCATGGTTCGTCGTTTAATTGGATTGGGGCGACTGTTTCTTCGACGAGAGGTGGCAGGAGACCGCATGCTCCGAGAAGTATTAAGAATCCTTTTAAGAAAATTAATAAAAAGGAATTGTTGATTGCATTTGGTACAGCTTTGGCTGGGAGCGTGAAAAGTGCGGTTATTTTTGAGAATGGTATTTTGGATATTAAGACTAAGGATTTTATTTTGGTTTTGAAGAAAGTTTTTGGTAATAGGTTTGGTAAGATTTTGAAGGAGAAAAAAGTTCGGGCTGGGCGAGGGAAGATGCGGGGGCGGAAGTATAAGTCGAATGCTGGGTTGTTGTTTGTCGTTGGGGATGAGGAGAAGATGAGGAGGAAAGGGATTGAGGTTGTTGTGGTTGGAGATTTGAAAATTAAGGATTTGGCGCCGAATGGTGAGGTTGGGCGATTGGTTTGTTATTCTGAGAATGCTGTTAAGGAGCTTGGAGAAAAATTTGATGGGAAGGGGAAGGGGGAAAATAGCTCACGGATGAACACGGATGAACACGGATTAAATAAAAGGGGTTGGAAGAAATGATAATGAAAACTTTATCGAGAATACGGACATCTAGAAAAAGAAAGCGAGAGAGAGGGAGAGAAGAAGTTAAATTGAAAAATATGTTGCTTAAAATTGTGAGCGAAATAAAAAATATAAGAATTTTGTGTGATAGCATGGGTGAAGGTGGTGATTATGGGCTTATTGATTTATCCGTTTTTGGATATAGTTGTGAAAGAAAAAATTTTGTTGAAAGAGGACTTCCTCGTGAATATCTGAGTGTGATTGATGAAGAAATGGCTGATGCAACTAAAAATTTGAAATATTGTAAGATAGTTTATTATCCTCCATTATTGGAAGAATTAATATTTAAGAAGAAAGGAGCGAGAATATGAAGACTATAATTTTGGAAAAGATTAAGTCGACGGAGAAGATTGTGCGGCAGATTGAGGCGGAGAATGTTTTGGTTTTTGTTGTGGACCGGGCTGTGAGTAAGTTTGAAGTTAAGAAAGAGGTTGAGGATTTGTTTGGGGTTAGGGTTGTGAAGGTTCGGACGCATACTTTGAAGAATAAGAAGATTGCTTATGTTAAATTAAATATTGAGTACCCGGCGGTTGATGTTGCGACTAAGCTGGGGATGATGTAAATGAAATCTCCGATTTCATTTACACTTGTCGGTATTCGTTGGTCGCTGGTTGAGACGAGTTGGGCTATTTGTGTAACTGGAGGGAGTTGTTAAGATGGGTAAGAGAATTATACAGCAGCGTCGGGGGAAGGGTGGGCATGTTTACAAGACTCGAGAGGAAGCTGGGAAGTTTAGGCCGAGGTATTTGGCTGATATGAGCGGGGAATTTGAATGTGTGAAGTTGACGGCGTCGGTTGGGCACTCGGTTCCGATTGCTAAGTTTGTAAATAAGACTGGGCAGGTGTTTGAAAATTTTGCTGTGAACTTGTTGTATGTTGGGCAGAAGGTTGTTGTTGGCCCCCAGTTAGATAGTAAACATCAAACGGTGCAAGGGAAGAAGGATGGTGATATTGCTAAGCTTGGTGATTTGAAGAGTGGAGTTGAGATTTTTAATATTGAGCATAATCCTAAGGATGGCGGGAAGTTTGTTAGAACTGGCGGGAATTTTGCGACGGTTATGTCGAGAGAGGGTGATATTGTTAAAGTTATGATGCCGTCGAAGAATGTTAAGAAATTTAATGTAGATTGTAGGGCGACTATTGGTCGGGCTGCTGGTGATGGGCGGTTAGATAAACCGATTTTAAAAGCTGGAAAGAAGTTTTATATAATGAAGATGAAATCTAAATTGTGGCCAAGAACTTCTCCTGTTAAGATGAACGCAATTGATCATCCGTTTGGGTCGGGTCGGGGAAAAAGAATTAAGAGCAAGATTGCTAAGAGAAATGCGCCACCGGGAAAGAAGGTTGGATTAATTAGACCGAGAAGGACTGGGAGGAAGAAGCGATAAGATGGCAGAGGGAATATTGAAAAAAAGTAAAGATAAGTTTTATCGCGGGAAGAAAGTTGCGGATTTGAAAGATGTTGATATTCGGGAGTTTTCAAAATTAGTAAAGGCAAGAGCGAGACGGATGTTGTTGAGGAATTATGATGTTGTTGAAATGTTCGTGAGAAAGTGTGAGGAATGTAATATAAAGAAGAAATTAATTAAGACGCATGACCGGTCGATTGTGATTGTGCCGAAGATGATTGGTCGGACAATTGGGGTTCATAATGGGAAAGAGTTTGTGAAGGTTATTATTAGCGAAGAAATGTTGGGACATCGGTTGGGGGAATTTTCTTTAACGAGGAAGATGGCTAAGCATACTAGTGTTGGGGCTAAAAAGGTGGCTAAGAAAGATGATTGAAGAAAAAGCGAATAAGATTGAGAAAAAAATTGTTCCTACGGTAGTGCCTGTTAATGAGGGGAATAAAGAGAAAGTTAAAGAGATAAAGAAAAAAATTGAAAAGAAAAAAATTCTTAAGAAAGATGTGGCTGTTGCGAGAGGACTTGGATTAAATATTTCTCCAAAACAGTGTGTTTATATTTGCAGGGTTATTAGAGGAAAGAGTCCTGATGCGGCTGTTGTACGATTGCAAGATGTTATTAATGAAAAGCGTGCTGTTCCGATGGCTGGATTAGAAGTTGGGCATAAAAAGGGGAAGGGTTTGGCTGGAGGAAAATTCCCGAAGAGTGCTTGCAGAGGAGTAATAGATATTGTGAAACAGGCAGCGGCAAATGCTATTGTTGCTGAAATTGAAAATCCTGTAATTGTTGTTGCTAAGTCTGATAGAGCTTCGGCTCCATTTAGAAAGGGTGGACGGAAAGCAAAGAGATGCTATCTTTATGTAGAAATTAGAGATGGTAAATCTGGAGGAAAGAAATAATATGGAAGAAAAGGAATTTATTGGAGTGCGAAAGGACGAGTATAATATTCGGGAATTTGTTAAGCGAATGTTTGGAAAAGGGAAAGTCTCGCGAGTGAGAATTGAGTATACGCCGGTTGGGGAAAAGGTTGTTGTGGCAACACATCGTCCAGGATGGATTATTGGGAAAAAAGGGGAAAAGATTAATGAGTTGACTGAGATTTTGAAAAAGCGGTTTAAGATGGAGAATCCGCATGTTGATATTGAAGAAATTATGCGACCTGAATTTGATGCTCAGTTGACCGCTGATGATATTGCTTTGACGCTTGAGAGATTTGGAGCACAAAAGTATAAGGCTTCGAGTTATCGTGCTTTGGAGCGAATTAAGAAAGCGGGAGCCTTGGGAGCTGAGTTGAGATTGTCTGGAAAGTTACCGAGTGATAGGGCGAAGAGTTGGAGGTTTGCGTTTGGTTATTTGAAAAAAACTGGCGACGCTGCAAGTGTTGTTGATAGGGCTGAGTCTGTTGCTATAACTAAACAAGGAGTTGTTGGAATAAAGGTTGCGATTTTGGCGCCTGGGGTTAATATTCATGACCAGATTACGATTGATGCGGATTTTTTGAATGAAATTAAAAAGAATGTAGCGTTTGAGGAAATTGTTGAGAAAGTTAAAAAAACTAAAAAGAAGCGAGATATTAAGAAGAAAACTAAGGAGAATAAAAAATAATGGCGGATAAAAAAACTTTGACGGTGAAGGAAATTGAAAAGCGGATTGTGGATTTGAAAATTGAGTTGCTTCGAAATCCTACGAAAAAGAGAAGTATTAAAAGGGAAATTGCAAGACTTCTCACTATGAGAAGTCAGTCGGAAGTCGGAAGTCGGAAGTCGGAAGTGAAGATAGGGGAAACTCTAACTAAATTAGTGGAGGAAGTGAAATAAAGTGGAAATTTGTCCGAAGTGTGGACTGCCTTTGGCGGCGTGTGTTTGCAGTGAAATTGCCAAGACACAACAGCAAATTGCTGTGACGACAGAAAAAAGGCGTTTCGGAAAAGTTAATACGATGGTAAGCGGATTTGATGACGGTGTTGATATTAAGGATATCGCGAAGAGGCTTAAAGTGAAGCGAGCTTGTGGCGGTACGGTAAAAAATAAAGTTATTGAATTGCAGGGAAATCACAAAGGTCACATTAAACCGATTTTGGTTGAGATGGGATTTAGTGAAGAACATATTGACGATTAATGCGTTGCACGCGAGGTGATAGAGAATAGAAAATGGTAACAAAGAAAGAAATAGCAAAGAAGGGGGAAGTTGTTATTAGTTGTGCGGATAGATTGTGTCCAAAACATGGGGATAGGAAGTTGAAGATGAGGGGGAGGGTTTTTGAGGGGGTTGTGATTAGGAAATTTCCTGGGCGGGTTACGATTGAATTTGAGAGGATGTTGAAATTGCCGAAGTATGAGAGGTATGAGAAAAGGCGGACGAAGATTCACGCGAGGTTGCCGGATTGCATGAAGGATGATGTTGACGTCGGTGATTTAGTTCAGATTGCTGAGACGCGGCCGATTTCGAAGATGATTCATTTTGTTGTGAGTGGAGTTGTTAGAAAGATGGAGGCGAAAGAATGAGAAGGGGTATTGTAGCTGGTGTTGCGCATAGGGTGTGTTTCGATGCTCTAGGTTCTGAATATAGGAATCGTGGTTCGCTTGTGGATACTACCAAAGAAGAAGAATTATTTGAGCGAGTTGATGTCTCTGAATTGTCGAGAAGTGATTTTTTTGCTATGGGTAGGTATCATGTTTACGGAGGGAAGAAAGATGAAAGCGATTAGTAGTCGGGCGACGAGGGGGTTGAATATAGGGAGTTTGGTTGATGCGTGTGATAATAGTGGGGCGCGGATTTGTCGGATTGTTTCAGTGAAGCATGGGAAGACGTCTAAGGGTCGAATGGGTTATGCTAAGGTTTCGGATTGGGTCAAGGTTTCGGTTAGGAAGGGTGACCCGAAAATGAAGGGTGAGGTTTTCGACGCTGTTATTGTTAGGCAGAAGAAGTTGTGGAGAAGGAATACTGGAGAGAGGGTTTGTTTTTCGGATAATGCGGTTGCTTTATTTAAGGACGAGAAGGGGAATCCGAAGGGGACGCAGATTAAGGGAGCGGTTGCGCGGGAAGTTCAGGAAAGATGGAAGGAGGTCGCTAAAATTGCGGGGAGTGTGTATTAATGAAATCGGAATTTAGTAAATCGTGGAATTCGAGTAAGCAGCCTCGGAAGCAGAGGAAGTTTGTGGCAAATGCGCCGAATCATATTAAGCGGAAGTTGATGGGGGCTGGTTTGGACAAGGAACTTCGGAAGAAATATGGGATGAGGAGTATTGAAGTTAGGAAGGGCGACGAGGTTAAGGTTATGAGAGGGAAGTTCGCGAAGAAGCAGGGGAAGGTCGGGAATGTTGATGTTAATCATTCGAGAATTCAGATTGATGGGTTGCAGAGGGCGAAGAAGGGTGGAGAGAAAGTTGAGACTTGGTTTCATCCGTCGAATGTGAAGATTATTGTTTTGGATGATTTAGACAAAAGGAGATTGAAGAAGGGAAGGGAAATTAAGCCACGGACGAGCACGGACGAGCACGGATTGAAAGAAAAAGAGAAAGTTGAAAATAAAACTAAGGAGAAAAAAGATGCACATAAAGAAAACTGAAATGCCGATGTCGTGGCCGGTGTCGAGAAAGGGCAAAAGAAAAAGATTTATAGCTGTGCCGTCGCATGCGACTTCGAAAGGAATTAGTTTGTTGTTTTTGTTAAGAGATATTTTGAAAATTGTGAAGACAAGAAAGGAGGCAAGATATATGACTTTGAATGGGATGGTGAAAGTTAATAATTTGGTTCGGAAAGATGAGAATTTTCCGGTGCAGGTGTTTGATGTGTTAGGGTTGAGTGCTTTGCGGAGTGATGGGGGACAAGTAACTGGTGATAAGTATTTGAGGTTGGAGATTGTTAATAGGAAGTTTGTGTTGAAGGAGATTTCGGAGGCTGAGGCTGGAAGTAAAATTGTTAAGATTTCAGGGAAGAAAATTCTGCGAAGCAGAATTCGGGGTGTCAGTAATCGGGGGGTCAAGGGGTCGGATAAGAAAGACAAAGGGAATGAGAAATTTGTTGTGCAAATGAATTTGGATGATGGGCAGAATATTTTGAGTAAGGTTAAATTTTCAGTTGGAGATTCGGTGATTTTGGACACAAAGGAAAATAAGATTATTGGTGTTTTGCCATTGAAAGTTGGTGCGAAGGTTGAGGTCATTGTTGGGAAGCATGCTGGGAAGAAGGGTGAGCTGGTTGGATTTGAAGAATTGGCCCGTGGGCGTGATTATATAATTAAATTAAAGAATGGTCTTGAGATTATTTTGCCATTTAAGACTATTTTGGTGATTGGATGAGATTAGAACGCTTTCGGTTTGTAGAATGGCTGGCGCCTTATAGAATGGAAAGCTTCACTTTCCTTGTAGAATGCTTCGCTTGTAGACGACTTAGGCAACTTGATGGAGGTTTATATTAAGATGGGAAATAAGATGCGGGAAGTTAAGTTGGAGAAAGTTATTTTGAATATTGGCGGGGTTGAGGAAAAGTTGAACAAGGGTGTGATTTTGCTAGAGGCGATTTCAGGGAAGAAAGCCGTTAGGGTTAAGGCGACGAAGAGGATTCCTGGTTGGAATGTTCGGCCGGGGCTTGAGGTTGGGGCGAAGGTAACATTGAGGGGGAAAGATGCTTTGGAGATGGTGAAGAAATTGTTGCCGGCGGTCGATAATGTTTTGAAGGAGAAGCAGATTCAGGATAATTGCTTTTCGTTTGGGATTCATGAGTATATCGAGATTCCGGGAGTTGAGTATATTCGTGAGGTTGGAATTATGGGTTTTGAGGTGACGGTTGTTTTTTGTCGGGCCGGAAAGTCGGTCGAGAAAAAGAAGATTAAAAGGGGAAAGTTGCGAAGGTCGACTGTAAGCCGAGAGGAGATTGAAAATTATGTTGTGGGGAAGTTTGGGACGGAGATTGTTCGAAAGGTTAAACGGAATGTGGAGGGGGAAGATGAGTGAAGAGAAAGGTATTCCTTTTGGGGATGATGGAAGGGTTTTTACAAGGCAGGATTATAAAAGAATTGAAAGAAGTGAGGATGATTTAACTGGTTGCCCTAGATGTTGGGAATATAAATGTGTGGAGGATGTATTGAAAGATGACGTCGAGTGATTGGAGGAAGTTGACGCGGCGGTTGCGGGGGAAGCCGGCTGTGTTGAAGAAATTTTTGAAGCATAACAAGCCGAAGGCGCGGGCGTATGGTGTCTCGATTATGAAGTGTGAAGTTTGTGGGAGGACTGGGGCTCATATATCGAGTTATAATCTAAATTTGTGTCGACACTGTTTCCGGGAGTTGGCAGTTGAATTGGGGTTCAAGAAGTATTCATGAGAAAAGAAAATGGAAAATTGATAATAGAAAATAGGAGGAAGTTGATATGAGTCAGGATGTTGTTGCGGACGGGTTGAATCAGATTATGAATGCGAAGCGAGTTGAGAAGAGGGAGATTGTGATTAGGCGAAGTTCGAAGGTTTTGATTAATTTGTTGGAGATGATGAAGGTGGCGGGACATATTGATTTTGAAATTGATGAAGAAAATAAATGTGTTCGTGTTAAGATTATGAAGTTGAATGAATGTTGGGCGGTGAAGCCGAGGTATTATGTCGGGGTTGATGGGATTGACAAGTATCTTAGGAGATTTTTGCCGTCGAGGAATTTTGGGACGCTTGTTCTTTCTACGAATAAGGGTTTGGTTTCGCATAAAGACGCTTTAAAGTTAAATGTTGGAGGAAGCGTTGTTGCTTATTTTTATTGATGAATAAGGATTTAATTCGTGAGATTGAAATTCCGGAGGGCGTTGGTGTTGTTGTTAGTGGGGATGATGTTGTAGTTAAGGGAAATGATAAGGAGTTGAAGCGGTTGTTTGATATTGGGAAGGTTAAGATTAAAGTTGATGGGAATAAAATTGTTTTGAGTGTGGATGGGGCGACGCGGCGGGAGTCGAAGATGATTGGGACGATTTGGGCGCATTTGAAGAATATGGTTAAAGGAGTTGGGGAGAATTTTGTTTATGAGTTGGAAGTTTGTAATATTCATTTTCCTATGAATGTTAAAGTCGACGGGGAGCGAGTTTTGATTAAGAGTTTTTTGGGGGAGACGACTGTCCGGGAAGTGAAGATTGTTGATGGAGCTAAAGTTGATATTAAGGGAAATAAGATAACTATTAGTTCGAGTAATATTGAGTCGGCGGGACAGACTGCTGGGAATTTGGAAAAGGCGACGAGGCTGACTGGGAGAGATAGGCGAATTTTTCAGGATGGGATTTTTATAACTAAAAAACCGAAGAGGAAGATTTGATGGCGGAAAAGAAACAAATAATTAAGAGAAAGAAGCCGAAGTTTTTGCGAAAGGATTGGCATAAGAAGATTAAGTTGGGGAGCACTGTGAAGAAGTCGCGAAAGTGGCGGGCGGCGAAGGGGAGACATAATAAGATTAGATTGAGTAGAAGAGGGCAATCTCAAAGACCTAAGATTGGATGGAGCGCCCAAAAAGATAATAGAAAATTGATAATAGAAAATAGAGTTTTGAATTTGAAAGATTTGTCATTGATAAAGAAGGGAAGTAGGATTGTTATTGGGGCGGTTGGGATAAAGAAGCGGAAGGATATTATTGCGAAGGCTAATGAGATGGGGATTAAGGTTTTGAATAAATATAAACAAAAAGCAAAACTTTTTGAGAAGACAGATGACAGAAAACAGAAGGCAGGAGGGAACGGGGAATGAATTTAGCTAAGAGGAAAGAATTGGCGGCGAAGGTTTTGAGAGTTGGTAAGAATCGTGTTGTTTTTGCGAATGAGAGTTTGCCTGAGATTAAAGAGGCAATTACGCGGATGGATATTATTGATTTGCATAAGTCGGGAGCGATTCGGATTAGGGAAATTAAGGGGCGGAAGAAAATTGTAAAGAGACGGCATAGAAGAAGGACCGGGAAAGTTAAGGGAAAGATTCTTGATAGGAAGACGGAGTATGTGATAATTACCAGGAAGTTGCGAAAGTTTGTGCGTGGGTTGGTGCGAACTGGCAAAATTGATAAAAAGAGAAATAGGGAGATTAGAAAAGAGATTCGGGCGCGGAAGTTTAAGAGCAAAAGGCACTTAAAGGAGAGTTTGGAGGAATTGTGATGGCAGGATTAAGGACGATGAAGCGAAGGAGAAGGGAAGGGCGGACTGATTATAAGTTGAGATTGGGGCTGTTGAAGAGTGGATTGCCGAGGATTGTGGTTCGGAGGACGAATAAGTATTTTGTTGTGCAGGCGGTTGAGTCGGTTGAGGCGCAGGATAAGATTGTTATGACGATTAGTTCTAAAGAATTATTGAAGAATGGTTGGGACGAGAAGAAGAGTGGGAGTTTAAAATCGATTCCTGCTGGGTACTTGACTGGTCTCTTATTTGCTAAGCGAATAAAGATCCAGTCGGCAGGTCGCAGGTCGCAGGTCGCAGGTCGCTATATTATTGATTTGGGGATTGCTCGGACCGAGAAAGGATGTAGGGCGTTTGCTGTCGTTAAGGGATTGATTGATGGTGGGTTGGATATTGTGGCCGATGAGAAAGTGTTCCCGTCTGAGGATAGGTTGATGGGTGGGCATGTTGGATTGAATGATATGGTTATTAAAATTAAAGAGGGATTGAAGTAATGGCAGAGGAAGTTAAAAAAGAATTGAATGCTGATGAGCAGTTGAAGGAAATGGTTGATGTGGTTGAGGCTAAGGAAGAGAATGAGGAGGAAAAAATATCGAAGGAATTTGATGAGAGAGCAAAAGTTGAGGAAAGTGGTGAGTTTAAGCGTGAGAGCAGAGAGGAGAGATTCGCGCGGGAGGATAGAGAGAAGTTGGATAGGTGGATTCCGAGGACTGAGTTGGGTAGGAAAGTTAGAGCTGGGAAGGTTAAGAATATTGATGAGGTTTTGAGGGAGGGTAGAAAGATTATGGAACCGGAGATTGTTGATTTATTGGTTCCTAATTTGAAGACTGATAGTTTGTTTATTGGGCAGGCGAAGGGGAAGTTTGGTGGTGGGAAGAGGCGAGCGTTTAGGCAGACGCAGAAGAAAACCAAGGAAGGGAATGTTTTGACTTTTGGGGTTATGGCTGTTGTTGGCGACGGGAATGGGCATGTTGGGCTTGGTTATGGACGGGCGTCTGAGACTTTGCCAGCGAAGGAGAAGGCGATTAGGAAAGCTAAGTTGAATATTGTTAAGATTCAGAGGGGTTGTGCGAGTTATGATTGTTCGTGCGAAGAGGAACATAGTATTCCGTTGGCTGTTGAGGGGAAGTGTGGTTCTGTTGTTATTAAGTTGATGCCGGCTGCTCAGGGAACTGGGTTAGTTATTGGCGATGAGATGAAAAAAATTTTGAAGGCTGTTGGGATTAAGGATATTTATAGTAAGACTTCGGGGAAGACTAAGACGACATTTAATATGGCGAAGGCATTGATATTTGCACTTGAGAAAATTGGGGAGGTGAGGGTATGAAAATTGTAAATTTTCATGGGGATATGCTTCGCATGGGGATATGCTTCGCATGGGGATATGCTTCGCATGGGATTTGTGCAGTTGGAGGTTTACGATGATATTAGTTTTGAGGATTGCGGGGCAAGTCAAAAATAAAATTAAGGATAATGAGACTTTGAAGAGGTTGAAGATGAATAAGAAGTTTGCTTGTGTTTTGGTTGATGATAGCGACGCTGTTCGGATGGGGATGGTTCGGGCTATTGGGCATATGGTTGCTTATGGAAAAGTCGGGGATGATTTTGTTAAGGAGTTGAAGAAGGCGAGGAAGGATAAAAATGGGGTTTATTTTTTGCATCCTCCGCGTGGCGGATTTAAGAAAAGTTTGAAGTTGCCGACGCCGAAGGGAATTTTGGGAAAACATGAGGATATTGTTAAATTGATTGGAAGAATGTTATGAAAAAATCTTTGATTTTTTCGGGTGTTAGGTCGCTTCGCTTGTGGGTATTGGGTCGCTTCGCTTGTGGGAACTTAAATAATACAGCGAGAGTGTTGAGATGAAGGTTCATAAGAGAAAGAAGAATTCACGGATTCGTGGGGCGAAGACTTGTGGCTGGGGATTTAGGCAGAAACATAAGGGGCATGGGAATAAAGGTGGAGTTGGAATGGCCGGGAGTGGAAAAAGGGCTGACCATAAGAAGCAATCTGTTTTGATGTTGGACAAGAAGGGACAGTATTTTGGGAAACAGGGGGCGACGTCGAGGGGGACTAAGAAGAAGAAGTATAAGAAGATTAATTTGTATGCGATTAAGGATAGTTTGTTTGTTAAAAAAGGATGTAAGATTGATTTGAGTAAGCATAAGATTCTTGGGCATGGTGATGGGTTTAAGGCAGAGATTACGGCAAAGAGTGCGACGAAGAGTGCAATTGAAAAGATGGAGAAGGCGGGGGGGCGGATCGTCCTTCGGACGATGACAATTGGTGACGGGAAACAGGTAATAGGTGGAGAGGGGAAGGTTGTTGTTGAGGAAGAGAAGAAAGTTGTTGAGAAGAAAGTTAAGAAGAAAGATTAATTCTACAAAACTTTATAAACAAATTTTATGATTGTATTCGATGGGATTTCGTGGACTTTTGCATAATTTGCCTGAGGTTCGGGCGCCGACTGAGAAGAAAGTTGGTTTTAACGTTAAGTTGAAGTGGACACTTGTGATTTTAGTTGGGTATTTTATTTTGGCGAATATTCCGTTGTTTGGGATTGCTGATAGTGCGTTGTCGCGGTTTGAGTATTTAGCGATTTTGCTTGGGACTTCTTTTGGTTCGATTATTTCGTTAGGGATTGGGCCTATTGTTATGGCTTCGATTATTTTGCAGTTGTTGAATGGGGCGCAGATTTTGAATATTGACACGAATACCGACGAGGGGAAGAAGTTTTTTCAAGGGATGCAGAAGTTGTTGGCGTTTGTGTTTGTGATTTTTGAAGCGATGATTTATGTGCTGATGAGGGGAATTGCAGCTGACCCTGGGTTTACTGGGCTTGTTATTTTTCAATTGTGCCTTGGTGGGTTTCTGATTATTTTTATGGATGAGGTTGTGCAGAAGTGGGGCTTTGGTTCTGGTGTTAGTTTGTTTATTGCGGCTGGGATTGGTTGGAGATTGTTCGCTCAGTTGTTTCAGTTTATTGGGCCGACTGGTGCTTTTGAGGCGACTGGTAAGGTTTTGGCTATTGTTGCGACTATTATTGCTGGGAGTTCTGGAACGGGGACTGAGGTTTTGAGGAATTTGTTTCCAATTGTTGCTACTGCTGTTTTGTTTTTGGCTGTTGTGTTTGCGCAGAGCCTGAAGGTTGAGATTCCGTTGGCGTTTGATAGGATTCGTGGGCATTCGATTAAATGGCCGTTGCAGTTTTTCTATGCTGGAGTTATTCCTGTAATTTTGGTTTCGGCTTTGGTTGCTAATTTGCAGTTGTTCGCGTCGCTGTTACAGAATTGGTTGGGGCATGCGACTTTTCTTGGAGGATTTAGTTCTAGTGGACAGGCTGTTTCTGGAATATCTTTCTGGGTTCATTCTACTGCTATTTTAGAAACTATTATTACTGGTAGTTTTAGATGGATTTATGCGGGGCAGGCAGTGGTTCATATTTTGTTTTATACTTTGTTTTCAGTTGTGTTTTCTTTCTTTTGGGTTGGAACTTCGGGGATGGACGCGAGGAGTCAGGCGAACAAAATTGTTAATTCGGGAATGAGCATGCCTGGGTTTAGAAAAGATGAACGGGTTTTGGAATCGATTTTGAAAAGGTATGTGACGCCATTGACGGTGATGGGTGGTGCGGCGATTGGGTTGTTGGCGTCGGTTGCGAATTTACTTGGGGCTTTGGTTGGTGGGACGGCGATTCTTTTGGCTATTATGATTTTGTATCAGTTATATCAGAATATTGCGCAGCAGCATGCGGTTGATATGAACCCAGCGCTCAAGGGGTTCTTTGGAGCTTGAGCGCAGTTCGGAAAAATCAACGATTTTTCCTGTGAGTGGTGAGTGCGGAAAAATTTTGGGAAATTTTCCTTGAGTTCGGTTTCGCCTGTGAGAACGTGGTTGTTGATTGTGTAACTTTTTTAAAGGTTTAATTGTTATTCTTTTTATGTTTAATCCTCGGAGATTGAAGGTGTTGGATAGGGCTATTGATTTGGTGCCTGTTATTGAAAGGTTGACTGATGAGTTTCCTAAAAGGGAGGATTATGAACTTGGTAGTCAGATTCGTCGAGCTGCTAAGAGAATTGGGTCTAATATTGATGAGGGGAATAGTCGGGGGATAGTTGAGTATATTTATTTTTTGAAATGTGCTATTGGAAGTTGTAATGAGGTGGAGACTCAGTTAAAGATGGTTTTGAAACTTGGTTATGTTGATAGTGAGAGGTTTAAGGAAGTTAGAGGAGAGGTTGTTGAGATTCGTCGTATGATTTTTGGAGTGAAAAAATTTTTGAAGAAGAAACAAAAAGAGGAGAAAGAAAAAGGGGAAAAGAAGGAGTAGATTTAAAAAGATATTTTGGTGGATATTGTTATGGCTCTGAGTGAGGTGATGATTGCGAATCCGAGGGTTTCTATAATTGTTGTTTCGGTTATTGTGACTTTTATTTCTACGTTAGCGCAAAAATGGTTGACGAATCAGGAACACATGAAAAGTTTAAAGGCGAGGCAGAAGGAGATTCAAAAGGAGTTGAAGGGATGTAAGGATGTGAGTATTATGAAGGAGTTGAATTCTGAGATGATGAAGTTGACTGGGGTTATGATGAAGTCGTCGTTTAAGCCGATGTTTGTGACGATAATTCCGTTTTTGATTTTGTTTTGGTGGCTTAGAAGTATTTTTGCTCCGGCGATGGGCTCGTCGTGGATTTGGTATTATATTGGGTTTAGTATTTTGTCGTCGATTGTTTTGAGAAAGGTTTTGAAGGTTGCTTAGAAGTTTTTGGAGAGAAAATTAGCCATGGATTTCACGGACGAGTACGGATTTTTTAAGAAATTGTTTTGGCGTCAAGATTCCAAATTCTGAAACTATTCCGGATAGATTTTTTAATTTTGTTTTGTCGAAAGCGGGGTTGATGACTTGGATTTTTTTGTTTCGTTCGTCCCATACTTCTTTTCCGCTTCGTTTTTCTATTTTGATTTTGTTTGTGAATTTTTGGGAGACGGTGCAGGCATATCTTGGGATGTTGTGGAGTTTTGCGAGTTTTATTAAAGTTGATGTTCCTATTTTGTTTGCTAGTTCTTTTTTTGTAATGGCGTCGGCGCCAAAGAGGAAGAGGTCGCATTTTTGTAGAGACTGTTCGGCGGCGAGGTCTGGAGATATGATTACTTTTATTTTTGCTTTTGCTAATTCTTTGGCCGTTAAGTAGCCTTGTAATAGTGGTTCGACTTCTGTTGTGTAGACGACGAAATTTTTCTTTTGTTTTCTTTTTGCGTATTTTAAGATATCAATGATGGTTGATGAGTGGCAATGGGTGTAGATGTTCATGTTATTTTTGATTAGTTGTGCTCCTTTTTTTGAAATTTTGTTGTGGGATTTTTTTAAGTTTGATAAGAATTTTTTTGCTGATTTGCTTTTGTTTTTGGACTTAAGCAGAATTTTAATTGCGTTTTGCATTAAGGGTTCGGTTGGGCGTGTTTTTAGGATTTTTTTTACGGATTGTTTTGTTGGAGATAAGAGGAATGCTTTGATGCCTGCTTTGGCTACGTTTTCGGCTCCTTGAATTTTTATTGATTTGATGTCCTCGAGAATTTTATTGAAGCGTTTTGTTTGTATTGTTTCTTTTTTCATGTTTGTTTAAAATTAGTTTAGTATAAATATTTAACCAATAATTTATATATGTCTTTATTCTTTTTGTTATGGTGATATTATGATAGAAATAACAGAGAACCGAGGTGCCAATTTAGTATTATTTCTATCTGGGGTGTTGATATGATAGAAATGTTAATGAAGCCAAAGCACGCCGAGAGGCATCCGTGGGAAATGTTTTTTATTGGGATGTTTTATGCGTCGGTATCCTTGCTTTTGGTTATGTTTGTTTTTGGAAAAGATTCTATCTTGAAAGAGGGCTCTGGGTTGTTAGTTGTAATTTTTACTGTGGTTTGTTGCTTGCCGTTTATATATTATATTATTAAATTAGAGGAAGGTAAAGATGTTGAGATTAGCGATTCAGGAAGGTTGATTAAGGAACATTCGAAGGCGATTCATGCTTTGATGTGGCTTTTTCTTGGATTTGTCGTCGCGTTTTCGTTTTGGTATATTATATTTCCCGTTGAGGCTGGGCAGAATTTTAATTTTCAAATAAAAACTTTTTGTGCAATTAATAATCCATCGCATTATAATTCTTGTTTGGAGCAACATGGTATTCCTATAGCGACTGGAGCGGCGACAGGAACTACTGCTGTTTTGAATATTTTTTCTAATAATATTTATGTTCTGATTTTTACGATTTTGTTTTCATTAGCGCTTGGAGCTGGGGCAATTTTTATTTTGGTTTGGAATGCTTCGGTTATAGCGTCTGCTATTGGAATTTTTGCAAAAGGTAGTTTAGTTAATTTACCTATTGGAATTTTGAGATATATGATTCATGGGATTCCTGAAATTGGGGCTTATTTTGTTGGGGCTTTGGCTGGTGGAATTATTTCTGTTGCTGTTATTAGGAGGGATTTAAAAGGAGAAGGAATTTGGAGGATATTGCAGGATTCGTTATTGATGATAATTATCGCGATTGGGATTTTGTTAGTGTCGGCTTTTATTGAGGTTTATTTTACGCCGTTACTATTCTGACGAATAGACCGGTTAAGAATTTTTAGTTAGTCTTACGGCAGAGCCGTGCGATAAAATCGGTCTTCTTTTGGTCGCTGCGATTTTAATGGAGGTATATCTTACGCCATTGTTGTTCTAAAGGTTTAAAAATTAAATAATGTTTCTTTTTTTATGGAGTATGTGCTTTTGATTTCAGTGTTGGTCAGTTTTTTGCTGACTATCTTAGTTTTGCCGACGTGGATTAAGAAGTGTCGGAAGATTGGGATGGTTTGGGAAGATATGAATAAATTTGGGCATCCGAAAAATGTTGCGGCGTCGGGTGGGGTTGTTGTGATTATGGCTTTTGTGCTTGGGGTTTTGTCTTATGTTGCTTTGAAGACTTTTGTTTTTGGTGGGACTGTTCGGGCGTTGGAAATTTTTGCTTTGCTTGGTGTTGTTTTGATTTTGGGTATTATTGGATTGACTGATGATTTGTTGGGTTGGAAAAATAAGGGATTGTCTATTAGAATTCGGCTTTTGCTTGCTGGTGCTGCTTCGATTCCCCTAGTTGTTATTAATGCTGGGAATCATTTTATGAGCGTGCCTTTTTTTGGGACTGTTGAATTTGGAATTTTGTATCCGTTGGTTCTGATTCCGTTGGCCGTCATTGGTGTTTCTACGACTTATAATTTTTTGGCGGGATTTAATGGGCTTGAGGCTGGGCAGGGTATTTTGATTTTGGGGTTTTTGTCTTTTGTCGCTTATGCTACTGGGTCGGCTTGGCTTTGTGTCGTTGGGCTTTGCATGGTTGGGGCGTTGATTGGGTTTTATTTTTTCAATAAAGTTCCTGCTGATGTTTTTCCTGGGGATATTGTGACTTATGTGATTGGGGCTTTGATTGCAGGAATGGCTATTCTTGGGAATTTTGAGAAGATTGCTTTTGTTGTTTTT
This sequence comes from Candidatus Woesearchaeota archaeon, assembly GCA_964624735.1. GTDB lineage: Archaea > Nanobdellota > Nanobdellia > Pacearchaeales > GW2011-AR1 > JAGVXH01. Next base: position 18,338 of record CAZUXN010000008.1, read on the forward strand.
ATTCCGTATATGATTGAGGTTGTTTTGAAATCTCGGGGGAAGTTAAAGAAGCATTCGTTTGGTGTTCCTGATAGGTATGGGAAGTTGAAGGCCCCTTATGATAAGGTTTATGGGCTTGAGCATTTGGCAATTATTGCTTTGGGGAATGGGGCTACTGAGAGGAAGGTTGCTTATTTGATTCATGCGTTTCAGATTTTGTTTATTTTGATTGCGTTTTTGATGTTGTAGGCTCCCTTTTAGAAAAAGGTTCCCTGGAATCAAAACTTATATTGCGAAACTTCGTTTCGTATTTACTGCAAATTAATTTTTCTTAATGGTGCCGTCCTCTCCCTTCGGGCCAGACAACCTGCGCCTAAAAAATTAATTTGCCGACTTGTGCGACTAAATATATCTTTTATGAATATTAAGAATATGGTGACGATAATGTTTTTAAACGGAGAAGAGTATTGTTTTTTATGGATGTAGTAATTTATATTTTACTGGTAGCTGTATTTGCGATACTTTATGCATTCTCTCTTAAACGAGAATTAGATGGAAAAAGCGAGATTTCTTTAAAAACCTTTTCTAATGCAGGGCTTCGAGCGTTGAAAAATAAAAAATATCAGTGGATTGCGACGATTGTTGTTTTGTTAATTGTGTTATTTATGAGTTCTTCGATTCGGCTTTCTAATTGGAATTTATTAACAGATTCGACGACAGGAGAAAAGATTCCGTTGGCGCTTGACCCGTTTTATTTTTTGAGAGTTGCTGAGACTCTTGTTGAAAATAATGGAGTATTGCCAAAAATTGATGTGATGAGAATTGGTGGACTTGGTGCGGAATGGTCTCCTGAGATAATGCCTTGGGTTGTTGTGAAGATGTGGGAGGTGTCTAGTGTTTTTGGGGATTATACTTTAAGAGAAGTTGATATTTTTTCTCCTGTTTTGTTTTATGGTATTGGATTAATTTTGTTTTTTATTTTGGTTTATGTTTTAACTAATTCTAAGTTTGCGGGAGTTTTAGCGTCGACGTTTTTGGCATTTACTCCGGCTTATCTTTATAGGACTATGGCCGGATTTTCGGACCATGAGGCAATTGGGATAATTGGGTTTTTTGCTATGATGATTAGTTTTACTTTTGCTATTAAGTATCTTGATAAACTGAAAAAGAAAAATTATGTTGTGGCTGGGTTGTTTGGAGTTCTTGTTGGTGGCTTGACTGCACTTACTATTGCAACATGGGGAGGAGTTGCTATTTTTGCTTTTATGATTATTCCTATTGGATTTTTGTTTTTTTGGATAATCAAGTTAAAAGATAAGAAAAGCGTTGTGAAAGATGTTGGTATTTTGTTTTATTTTATGTGGATGGTTTTTAGTGTGGTTTTTTCTGTTTTGTTTGGGTTTGGCGTTGGTTCGACTATTGGTAGATTTACTGGGTCTACAGGTGTTATTAGTTCTGCTGTTTTTGGATTTATTATTTTAGATAGGTTATTTATTTATTTTGGAGATAAAATAAAGACTAAATATTACAATGAGAAATATCGTGTGATTTATGTTTTGGGTGTACTTGTTGTTCTTGGGATTGTTGTGTTGCCTTTTATTGGGAAGAATTTTTTTGGGATTTTGTGGGAAATTTTGAATAGGTTACTTAACCCTATGTGGGGAACTTCGAGGTTGGAGGCTACTGTCGCTGAAAATGCTCAGCCTTATTTGAATAGTTGGATTGCTAATTCTGGGAAAACTTTGTTTTATTTGTTTCTTGCTGGGATTGTTTTTATTGGGATTGAATTTGTTAAGCATGTTAAGTCGATGAAAAATAAAATTTTTCTTTTGTTCGGATTTCTTCTTATGGTCTCTGGGATTTTGTTTAGTCGGATTTCTCCGAGTTCTGTTTTGAATGGGGCTGGGATTTTTAGTTTGAGTGGATTGTTTTATTTGGGTGGACTGGGAGTTTTTGTTTATTTGTTTTTTAAAATATATTTTAAAAGTTCTTTTGATATTGAACCGATGGTTATTGTTCTTTTCTCGTGGATGTTTGTCATGCTTGTTACTGGGAGGTCTACGACTCGGTTGTTTTTTGTGATTGCTCCATTTATGTGTCTTTGTGCGGCGTATTTTGTTATTGAGATATTTAGATGTTATCAAAAGGGGAGAGTGGATGAAATATTAAAGGTTTTAATAATAGGACTTTTGGTAATTTCTGTTGTGGCCTCTGTGTTTGTTGTTTATTCTTCTTATGGCGTTGTTTCTGAACAGGCTAAGTATACTGGTCCTTCGGCGAATGCTCAATGGCAGTTGGCGATGTCGTGGGTTAGGGAGAATACTTCTGAGGATAGTATTTTTGCGCATTGGTGGGATTATGGTTATTGGGTTCAGACTCTTGGAGAGAGGGCGACTATTGCTGATGGGGGACATGCTCAGGGTTTGTTTAATGGTGACCATAAAATAGGACGGTATGTTTTGACTACTCCATTTCCTGAGAGTGCGCTTAGTTTTTTTAAGACTGCTGGGATTGATTATCTTTTGATTGACCAGACTGATTTGGGGAAGTATCCTGCTTATTCTAAGATTGGTGGAGGGAATGGGAGTGATGAGATGGATAGATATGCGGCGATTCCGGTGATGTTGGCTGATGCTCAGCAGACGAGGGAGACTGCTAATGGAACGATGATTGTGTATGGTGGTGGTTCTTATATTTTTGAGGATATTTTTTATAGTCAGGATGGGCGTGATGTGTTTTTGCCTGCAGGAAAGGCGGCTGTTGTTGGGATTATTGTTAATTTGAATGGGAATTCCTTGGAGCAACCTAAGGCGGTTTATATTTATAATGATGTTCAGACTCGGATTCCTGTTCGTTATGTTTATATTGGTGGGGAGTTGATTGATTATGGGTTTGGGCTTGATGCTGTGATTGATATAATTCCTGCGTTTGATGGGAGTGGGATAAATCAGATGGGGGCTGCGATTTATTTGTCTCAGAAAGTTTCTAAGAGTTTGTTTGCGCAGTTGTTTTTATTGGACGATGCTTTTGGGAATTATCCTACGGTTAAGATTGCGCACGTTGAGGACGATCCTGTTATTGTTGCTATGAAGGCGCAGGGTGCTGCTGTTGGCGATTTTATTTATTATCAGGGGTTTAGGGGACCGATTAAGATTTGGGATGTTAGTGAAATTCCTGAGGATGTTGAAATTGTGCCTAAGTTCATAAATGAGTTTGGTGATTTGGATTGGAGGTTTGGATGAAGTTACATTTGGGGTGTGGGCGAAATAAATTGAAGGGGTATCTTAATTGTGATATTTCTTCTGATGTTAAACCAGATAAGATTATTGACTTGGAGAAAAAGTTGCCGTTTAAGGATAATAGTGTTGATGAGATTTTGGCTGAGCATGTTTTGGAGCATGTTAGGAATTTTGTTCCGTTGATGCATGAGTTTCAGCGAGTTTGTAAAAAGGGGGTTAAGATAAAAATTAAGGTTCCGTTTTATGCTTCGTGGGGACAATTTAATGATCCGACACATGTGAGGTTTTTTAGTCCGTTTACTTTTAATTATTTTAAGAAGGGAAATTATTCGCACGAGGTTGGATGTGATAGTGATATGTTTGATGTTAAAAAAGTTGGGTTGGATTTTGGGGTTGGTCGAACGAAAAAGTTGAATTGGTTGATTAATCCTATTATTAATTTGAATCATGTTTTTTATTGTAGGTTTTTTGCCTGGGTTTTGCCTTGTGCTGAGATTGAATATGAGTTGGTGGTTTTGAAATGAAATTAGATTTAGAGGGGCATTTGTTTTAATGGGAAAAGTATCCGAATTTCCTAAAGCAATTCTTACGGAGATGGGAGCTGGTTTTGGAAATCAGATTGCTATTTATGCGATAGCCAAAAGGCTTTCGATTGAAAAAAATATTCCTCTTTATCTTGATACTTTGTGGTTTGATAGTTTTCCTAAATATATGGTTCCACGTAATTTTGGGTTGGACAAATTTAAAATTTCTGCTAAAATTGCGTCAAGGAAACAAATTAAAAAATATTTATATAAAACTCGATTTAGATATTTAAATAAAATTTTTAGAAAATTTAGATTTTTTGAAAAAAAGGTTTATTATCAACATATTGATTTTGATAATCTCAATGAACTTTTGTTGCTGCCGGATGATGTATATCTTAGAAGTTCTTGTGGTAAAGATTATTATGATGATATACGTGGATTACTTATTAAGGAATTTCGGCTAAAGTATATGTATAATGGTAAAATAAAAGAATTGTTGCTGGAGGTTGGTAATTGTGAGTCTGTTTCGATACATGTCAGAAGAGGGGATTTATTGAAAATAAAAAATGCTTATGTTCTTCCATTAGGATATTATAAAAAGTCTGTTGGGGTAATAATTGAGAAATTGAAAAACCCTAGGTTTTATATTTTCGGGGATGATATTGAATGGTGTAAAGAAAATTTAAAAATTTTTGGGAATGCAACATTA
>CAZUXN010000009.1:0-22782 GCA_964624735.1 Candidatus Woesearchaeota archaeon
CTTATTTTACGATTACGCCGACGTTTTCGATTTGTCCGATTCATGGTTATTTGGCTGGAGAGCATGAGTATTGTCCGAAGTGCGACGCTGAGCAGGAGAGGTTGCCTCTTGAGGTTGAGAGTAGCAAAAAGGAAATGGCAGAGGAAGAAGTTATTATTGGAAATAGTGTTGAGCCGTCGATTGTTGTTGGTGATGATAGTATTAAGATTATTGAACCGAAAGTTGAACGGGAAGTTTTAGTTCCAATGAGATCTAAATTAAATTTAGGAGGCAACGAGGCCGTTGGCTTCGAGGTGGCAGGTGGTAGGCGGCAAGTTGTAGGAATGTTGCGTGGTTCGTCTGTGTTGGGAGATGAAAAATCTAAAATAAATATTGGAGGTAATATAGATGGAGAGGACTAAGTGCGAGGTGTGGAGTAGAGTGGTTGGATATCTGCGACCTATTGCGCAATGGAACGAAGGGAAGTTGGCGGAGTTTAAAGATAGGGTTACTTTTTGTACGGAGTGTTGATGTTGCAGTTGTGGACTGCCTGAGATAGGCTTCGCTGATGGTAGGTGCTTTGTGCCGGGTCTTGGTAGAAATTGTGATGGTTATGAAAATGAAAATTGCGGGGTTACAGAAGGTTTCGACTATTGATTATCCTGGTGAGATTTGTTGCGTGATTTTTTTACATGGGTGTAATTTTCGTTGTGGGTTTTGTTATAATCCAGCGCTCGTCAATAAAGTTGATGAGCGGGTGGCAGGTAGCGGGTGGCAGGTAGCAGAGGTTTTGGATTTTTTGAAAAGTAGGGTTGGAAAATTGGATGGGGTTTGTATTAGTGGGGGTGAACCGTTGATGAGTTTGGATTTTGATTTTGTTCGGAAGATTAAGGAGATGGGGTTTAAAATTAAGATTGATACAAATGGTTCGTTTCCGTCGAGGTTGCGAGAGATGATTGATTTAGGATTGGTTGATTATGTTGCGATGGATGTGAAAGGGTGTCGGGAGGATTATTCTAAAATTATTGGAGTTGTTGTTGATTTATCGTCGGTGGAGGAGTCGATGAGGATTGTGAATGAGTTTGGGGGGTGGAGAAATAAGCCACGGACGAGCATGGACGAGCACGAATTTGAAAATAAGTATGAATTTAGGACGACTGTTGTTGGGCGGTTGCATTCTAAGGAGAGTTTGGTTGAGATGGCGAAGTGGATGAATGAGGTTTGTGGGGGGAAGCCGAGGAGGATTTTTTTGCAGGGGTTTAAGAATAAGGGGAATTTTGTTGATTCTTTGTTTGGTTCTGAGGTTGATGTTAGGGAGGAGGATTTGTTGGAGATAAAGGAGGCTTTGAGTGGGTTTTTTGGGGAGGTTGGGATTCGGGTGTAATTATTTCTGTTATTTGGAAGTAAAACTAAATGGTTAAATACTTGTTATGATTGATGTGTGTTATGGGATGCTTTGGAAATTATTTGACTAGGGATGGTTGGAAAAGAGATTGGGATAGGACGAAACAGGATTTTAATGACATGCGTGATTATTATGAATTAAGTTTAAATAATGTAAGTAGTAGGGCTGGTAGTGTTTCAACGAATTTGATGCTTACGAATGTTGGGGCAGCTTTGGGGGTTTGGGGGTGTAATTTTATTAGAATGGAGCATTATGTTGTAGGAACGTCTTTATCTCTTGGAGGGGTGTTGTTTTGTGTTGGAGGAGTTGTTGGAGGCGTTAAAAATTTTAAACATAGTAGGAGAGAGTAGTTATATCTGTGTGGTTTTTGTTTTTGATAGTGGTAATTGAGTATAATAATTGTTATAAAGTGTTTTTTAGTTTTGTTTTGATGGTTGGGGTTGGGGAGAGGTATCGGCATTTTAAGGGTGGGGAGTATGAGGTTGTTTCTTTGGCGTGGAATTGTGATAAGGCTGATGAGGAGTTGGTTGTTTATCGGGCTTTTATTGATGGTAGGATTTGGGTTAGGTTGTTGGATGAGTTTTGTGGAGATAAAGTTTTTGATGATGGTCGGAGAGTGAAGAGGTTTGAGTTGATTGATGGTAAAAGTTAAGGTTAAGAAGTTGAAAGAGAATGCGGTTGTGCCGAGGTATGCGCACAAGGGGGATGCGGCGATGGATTTGTTTTCAACGGAGGATTATGTTGTGTCGGTTGGGAAGAGGGTTTTGGTTTCGACTGGGATTGCAATGGAGTTGCCAGAGGGTTATTGGGCGAATATTCGGGGACGGAGCGGGTTGGCGTGGAAGAAGGGGATTTCGATATTGGGAGGTGTTATTGAGCATGGTTATCGTGGAGAGTATGGGGTTGTTGTTTTGAATACTGGCGACGAGGATTTTGTGATTAAGACTGGTGATAAAGTTGCGCAGGTTGTTGTTGCTCCGGTTGCGACGGCGGAGGTTGAGGTTGTTGATGAGTTGGGGAAGAGCGAGAGAGGGGAAGGGGCTTGGGGGAGTACCGGTTGAATATATATTTTTGAGTGTAGTAGTTTTTATAAGTTAATTTTCTTGGGTGTATTTATGAATATAGGTGTTTTTTCAGATAGGGGCATTTTGAATTTAATAGATATGGGAGTTATTTATTCTGATGATAAAATTGATAAAAAAAATCAGATTCAGCCATCCTCTTTTGATTTGAGAGTTTCTAACGAGGTTTATGGCGTTCCTTTTTCTTCATTTCCCAAGAAGGGCGTTAAGTTGAAAGATTATTTTGAGAAGATAAAAAATTATAAGTTTAATTTATCTGAGGGGGGTTTTTTACATAAGGGACAGGTCTATGTTTTGAAGTTGAAGGAGTCTTTGAATTTACCATCTCATATTTCTGCGAGGGTTAATCCAAAAAGTTCTACTGGGAGAATTGATGTTCATGTTCGTTTGGTTGGTGAGAATTGTGAGTCTTTTGATAATATTCCTGCTGGATATAAGGGTGATTTGTGGTTAGAGATTTTTCCAAGGACATTTGATGTTATAGTAAGAGAGGATTTGTGTTTGAATCAAATCAGATTTTATGATGTTGGGACGAAGCCGCTTGATGAGAGTGAGATTAGGTGTCTTCATCGTGATTGTTTTGTTCTTTTGATTGATGATAAGCCGCTTTCTGAAAATTTTATTTCTGGTTTAATTAGAGAGAGGCACGGAATTGATGTTACGGTTAATTTAAATGGGGATTGTGTTGGTTATATTGCGAAAAAGAACGCGCCTGTTATAGATATGACAAAGAGAGATTTGCCGATGTCTTTGTATTTCGATGAGATTGGTGGCAAGGGGTTTCTTGTTGTTGATAAGGATTCGTTTTATATTTTAGCGTCTAATGAGGTTGTTCATATTCCGGAGTCGACTTGTTCTGAAATGTTGGATGTTAATACAGGGACGGGGGAGTTTCGTTCTCATTATGCGGGATTTTTTGATCCTGGCTGGAATACGATTGCTGTGCTTGAATTGAGAAATTATGGGCAACCATTTTTGTTGAGGCATGGGCAAAGGGTTGCGGGGTTTGATTTTTTTAGATTGAAAGATATTCCTTTAGTTAAATATGGTGAGGCAAGGGGGTCTCATTATCATAAACAAAAGGGACCTAGATTGGCTAAATTTTTTGATATGAATAAATAAGTAGTTTATGGCCCCGAGGGGATTTGAACCCCCGACACCTGGATTAAAAGTCCAGTGCTCTGACCAGGCTGAGCTACGGAGCCAATAAGATTATATCAGATAGTTAATTTAAAAAGTTACCGAGTTATTTTGTGAAGTATATTTTGTAGGATATAATTGTTTAAATAAAGAGAGTGGGTTTTATTTTTATGGGTTTAAATGATTGTTGTCTTGCTTCGCAGGAGATAAGAGAATTAGTTAAGCGGGGTGTTATAGTTGATTCTAATTTTGACGAATCGAGAATTCAGCCGAGTTCGTTTGAGCCAACGATTGGGGATGAGATGTTTTTGATTGATACTTATGAGGGATTATTTAAGCCTCGCGAGGTAGGAACGGTTTATAATGCATTACTTAAAATTCCGAAAAGGCGGAGGCAAGAAATTAGTATTCTTGATGGTGCAGAAGCAAGAGTGGGATTTAGTTATCTTATTCCGCTTGAGCAACGTATTCGTTTTGATGGCTTTAGGTTGATGAAGTCTTCTCCAAAGAGTAGCATAGGAAGAGTGTTTCCGAAAACTAGACTTTTGACTGATTATAATTTTTCTTTTGATGAGGCGCTTTATCGAGGTGATAATAAAGAATTGATGATGTGGCTTTTGTTTCAACCGCAAGCTTTCAATCTAATTGTTTTTCCTGGGGCTTCTTTAAATCAGTTGAGATTTATGAAAGGATTCGATGCGCAACTGACTCCAGGGGAGATTAAGAAAATGTGGGAGACCAATCCTATTTTATATTCTAATGAGGAGGGGACTTCTATTGTTAATCCAGACATGGGAGAGTCTTTGCAGGTTCATGTTGATTTAGAGGGTAGAGGTACTGAGGGGATTGTTGCATTGAGAGCTAGAAGGAATCCGAATCCTATTGACCTAAGGGGAAAGGGGCTTTATGTTTCTGAAGATTATTTTGATCCGATGAAAGCGGAAGGAGAAGTTTTGAATGTTAAGAGAGGGGAGCATTATTTATTTTCTTCGAAGGAGGTTTTAAAGATCCCGGCTTGTATTAATGTTGAATTGAGGGCACGTTCTCATCAGGGGATTGATGCGTCGTTGCATGAAGCTGGTTATGTTGATAATGGGTTTGAGGGTGATTTGGTTTATGAAGTGACTTCGAATGAGGGGACAGATTTGAAAATTCATGATGGGATGACTTTTGGGGAGCTTGCAGTTTTTAGGACTGATAAACCAGATAAACTTTATGGGAAAGATATAGGTTCTAATTATAAGTTTCAGGTTGGTCCTAAAGTTGCGAAGTATTTCAAATCTTTTGATTATGTTAGTGCGGCGAGGAATCACAAGAAGTTGGATAGGGAGGTTCTTGTTCAGGAAGCTGAGGTTTTGAAGTCCGTTAGGAGAGGGGATTCAGCGTTTGAGTTTATTGATGGCGTTGATGAGAGTAAGTTGATTGAGTTGATAGAGAAGGACGGGTTTTTTCATTCGCGTTATGATTGCGAGGAGGATGAGTTGGTTTTGCAAGTTATTCCTTATGTTCTTGGGTTTGGTCCTAATAGGACTATTTTTAGCTATGTTCGTTCGAGTGATATTCAGGATTATGGAGACAAGAGATTATTTGGGAAACATTCTCTTGGATTGGGAGGGCATATTAATAGATTGGATGCGCCGAATTTTATTAGAAGAGGTATTGAGAGAGAGGTTAATGAAGAAGAGGTGAAAGTTGTTGGTCATGTTACGGAGCCGATACTACTTGGGACCTTGTATCAACCAGATAAGCCGGTTGATAGAGTTCATTTTGGGTTGGTTTACGGATTTTGTACGGATGGGAAAATTAGTCAGAAGGAGAGCTCTATTGTTTCTGGAAAAATGGTTCCTATAGGAGAGATTTTGAGTGATTCCAATCTGGTCGAAATATATGAAATGTGGAGCAAGGTTTTGATTCCGCATTTGTCTAGGTTTTATAAAATGGTTGCTGAGAAATGAAGGGTTTTGTCCCGAACTACTTTTGAATAGCGAAAGCAAAAAGTTTTTAAAGCCACTTTTGGTGTTTTGAATATCTAAAGGCGATATTCTAAAATGCACGTGCTCCAGTCCAAACATGTGAAATTGAGTCCGAGCGAGGCTGAAAAGGTTCTTAAGGAATTTAATATTTCTTTGGCGCAATTGCCGAAGATTTCTAAGAGTGATGCGGGGCTTCCTGAGGGTTGCGTGAAGGGAGATGTTGTTAAGATTTTTCGTAAAGATGAAATTTATTATAGGGTGGTGATATGAAAAAATTTCGAAGAAATTTTTTCGGCTTATCGCCCGTCGCCCGTCGCCCGTCGCCCGAGGTGAAAAATGGCTGAGCATATTCTTGTTAAGGAATTTTTGAAGACGCATTCTTTGGTTGAGTCGAATATTAAATCGTTTAATAATTTTATTGATAATAGAATGCAGGAGATTGTGACAGAGTTGTCTAATTCTTTATCGACGGAGGATTTTGAAATTAAGTTAGGGAGGATTCGCGTTGGGAAGCCGGATATTGTCGAGGCTGATGGTTCCTCGAGACCGATTATGCCGGCGGAGATTAGACTTAGAAATTTGACTTATTCGGCGCCAATTTGGATGGAGATGACAATTAATTATGCTGGGCAGGTTGAGACAGAGGATGTTCAGCTGGGCAGGATTCCGATTATGGTAAAGAGTGGGGTTTGTAATCTTGATGGGATGAGTGAAGAGGATTTGATTAAGAATTATATTGATCCGAAAGATTATGGAGGATATTTTTTGATTAATGGAAACGAGAGAGTTATGGTTATGGCGGAGGATTTGGCGTCGAATCAAACTTTTGTTGAGTGGCAGAAGGCGAGAGATAGGTTGTTGTTGAGGTTGTTTTCACAGAGGGGTTCATATAAAATTCCAGTTTTTTTAGTCGAGAGTTCTGACGGAATTTTGGAGATTTCATTTTCTCGATTTAGGGATATTCCGGCGATTGTTTTATTGAAGGCATTAGGGTTGACGAGTGATGCGGATATTGTGAAATTTATTAAGAAGCAGACGGATAGTTTGGTTGTGAATCTTTATGAGTTTGCGAGTATTGGAAATGTAAATGATGCTTTGATGTGGATTGCTGAGAAGAGTTCGTTGCAAGGGACGAATAAGGAAATGTTGGATAGAGTTAAGCAAAGGATTGATTCATATTTTTTGCCGCATATTGGTTTAGATAAAAGTTCGAGGGTGGAGAAGGCGAGGACGTTGTGTAAATTTATTAAGCAGTTTTATATTGCGAGAGAGAATCCGGCGGCGGCGATGACAGATAAGGATCATTATGCAAATAAGAGAGTTAGGTTGTCTGGGGATTTGTTGTCGGATTTATTCAGGGTTAATATTAATATTCTTTTGAGGGAGGTTCAGCATACTTTGCAGAAGACTGTGAAGAGGAGGAAATTTTATTCGATAAAGACTATTGCGAAGTCGACTTTGTTTACGCATCGGGTTGAGTCGGCGATTGCTACTGGGTCTTGGATTGGTGAGAGGAGTGGTGTGACGCAGAATATGGACAAGAATAATTCGTTTTCGATTATGTCGCAGTTGCAGAGGGTAACCTCTACTTTGCCTGGGGAACAAGAAAATTTAGCGGCGAGGACGGTGCATCCTACTCATTATGGCAGGTTTTGTCCTATTGAAACTCCTGAGGGATCTGAGATTGGATTGAGAAAGAATTTGGCCTTGTTGGCGAGGATTTCGACGAGGACGACGATGGAGCAGAGTGATGTTTTGAAGATTTTGAAAGATGCCGGCATAAATGATGTTGATGGGGCTATGGATGTTTTTTATAATGGAAGATTTATTGGAGCCGTTGATGATGTTGATGGATTTGTTAGGAAAGTAAGAAATTTTAGGAGGGACGGGAATTTGCCGGTTGAAATGTCAATTAGGTTTGATAAGTTTTTGGATACGGTTTTTATTAATTCTGAGGTTGGCCGGGTGATTCGGCCGTTGATTATTGTTGAGGATGGGGTTTCGAGGTTAAAGGAAGAACATCTTGAGTTGGTTAAGAGGGGGGTTTTGACCTGGGAGGGTTTGTTTGATAAAGGAATTTTGGAATATTTAGATGCGGCTGAGGAAGACGATTGTTATATTTGTTTGAATGAGAAAGATTTGACTGGAGAGCATACACATTTGGAGATTGACGCGATGGATATTTTTGGGGTTAGTGTTTCTTTGATTCCGTTTGGTGACCATGATCCGCCGGCGCGAATGGTAAAGGGCGGTTCGAGGGCTTATAGGCAGGGACTTGGTATTTATGCCGGGAATTTTCCGGTGAGGATTGATACTGATGTTTCACTTTTGCATTATCCACAGAAGCCGTTGGTTAGGAGTTTTGTTTATGATACTTTGGATGTTCATCCGGTTGGGCAGAATGTTGTTTTGGCGGTCATGCCTTACGAAGGATACAATATGGAAGATGCTACTGTTTTGAATGGAGGTTCTATTGACAGAGGTTTTGGTCGGAGTTCTCGGTTTAGACCGTATACTTCGGTTGAGTTAAATTATGCTGGTGGGCTTAAGGATGAGATTTGTGTTCCAGATAAAGATGTTTCAGGGTATAGGATTGAGGAGAGTTATAGATTTTTAGAGGATGATGGGATTGTTTTTCCTGAGGCGGAGATGATAGAGGGAGAAGTTGTTATTGGGAAAATTAGTCCTCCTAAATTTTTGAGTGAAGCGAGGGAGATTTCTATTCAAACTAAAAAAGAGAATTCTTCGGCGATTAGACAGGAAGAGACGGGAATTGTCGACGGTGTTTTTGTGACGCAAGATCAGGAAGGGAACAAGGTTGTTCAAGTGAGGACAAGGGAATTGAGGGTTCCTGAAATTGGAGATAAGTTTTCTGTGCCCCATGGGCAGAAAGGTATTGTTGGCATGATTGCTCCTGAGTGTGATGTGCCGTTTACTGTTAGCGGTATACGTCCAGATATTATGTTTAATCCGCATGGTATACCGTCGCGTATGACTGTTGGTTATTTAATGGATGTCTTGGCTGGGAAAGTTGCTGCTTTGTCCGGGAGGATTGTTGATGCTTCTGCTTTTTCTGGGGAGAAGATTGATAGTTTGGAAAATAATTTGAAGGAGATTGGGTTTAGGGAAAGTGGGAAGGAGATTATGTATAACGGGATTACGGGGAAGAGGATGCCGGTTAAGATTTTTATTGGGAATATGTTTTATTTGAAGTTGAAGTATATGGTTGCGGACAAGATGCATTCGCGGGCGTCGGGGAAAATTGCTTTGCTTACTCGTCAGCCGATTGAGGGGCGGGCTCGAGGCGGGGCTTTGCGTCTTGGTGAAATGGAACAAGAGGCGTTGGTTGGGCACGGGGCGTCGTTGTTGTTGAAGGAGAGATATGATTCGGACAAGGTTGTGATAAATATTTGCACGAAGTGCGGTTCGATTGTTATCGACGACCAGATTCATAACAAGAAAGTTTGTTCGCTTTGTCATTCAAATCAGGTTGAGCCTGTCGAGGTTTCGTATGCGTTTAAGTTGTTGATCGAGGAGTTGCAGGGTTTGCATTTGTTAACTAAATTTGATTTGAAGAATAAATATGAGTGACGTTTTTTTAGATAAATATACAGGAGAAGAATATAATCTTAGAGGAAAGAAATGGACAATTGAGCTGTATCCTTCTGATAAGATGGTTAAGGGGGCTGTTTATTTAGGAGAGTCTAATCAAAGGGATGGTTACCCAAGGTTTCGTATTTTTGAAAAGAACGATGAATTTATATTTGTGGACGATCATTGGATGACAGTTGATGGTGGTAGGGTGACTTATATTTCTGTTTTATTTTCTTCAATATTTAGTTTGAAGAAAAATAAGTTGAAAACCATTGAAAGTTCGGATTTGATTAAAGCACTAGAAGATGTAGGGGTGAAAAATGAATAGGCCGATTAAGAAGCAGATTAGTGGGATGAATTTTCTTTTGTTGAGTCCGGAGCAGATTAAGAAGTTGTCGGTTGCGAAGATTGTGACGCCGGAGTTGTATGATGTTGATGGTTATCCTGTCGATGGTGGGTTGATGGATTTGAGGTTGGGGGCGATTGACCCAGGTGTTCGGTGTCGGACTTGTGGTGGGCGGTTGAAAGAATGTTTGGGCCATCCTGGGATGATTGAGTTGGCGCGGCCAGTGATTCATATTAAGTATTTGCCGATTATTGATTTGGTTTTGAGAAGTACTTGCGAGGCGTGCGGGAAAGTTTTGATTAAGGATGAGAAGGATTTGTTGAAGGAGTTGGTTGCGAGGGTCAAGAGGGCTAAGGATGGGAAGAAGTGTCCGCATTGCGGGATTATCCAGGAGAAGGTCAAGTTGGAGAAGCCGACGACTTTTCGGAGCGGGAGGAGGAGGTTGTTTCCGTCGGAGATTAGAGAGAGGTTGGTTAAGGTTAGTGATGATGATTTGAAAGTTCTTGGGATTAATGCTAAGACGTTGAGGCCAGAGTGTGCGATTTTGACTTTGTTGTTGGTGCCGTCAGTGACTGTGCGACCTTCTATTACTTTGGAGTCGGGTGAGAGGTCGGAGGATGATTTGACACATAAGTTGTCTGATATTATTCGGAGTAATCAGAGGTTGTGGGAGAATTTGAATGCTGGGGCGCCTGAGGTTATTATTGAGGACTTGTGGGATTTGTTACAGTATCATATTACGACTTTTTTTGATAATTCGATTACGAAGATTCCGCCGGCGAGACACAGGAGCGGGCAACCATTGAAGACGATTACGGAGAGGATAAAGGGGAAGGAGGGTAGGATTAGGAAGAATTTGGCGGGGAAGAGAGTTAATTATTCTGCGAGGACGGTGATTTCGCCTGACCTTAATATGAACTTGAATGAGGTTGGAATTCCAATTGAAGTCGCGAAGGTTTTGACGGTTGCCGAGAGAGTGACGAGTGTTAATTTGAAAAGGATGAAAGAGTTGGTTAGTAAAGTAGATTATCCGTCGGCGAATTATATTATTAGACCGGATGGGAAAAGGAAGAGGATTACTGATGATTTGAGGGACGAGTTGAAAGAAGAGTTGGAGCCTGGGTATATTGTTGAGAGACATATTGTCGACGGAGATGTGGTTTTGTTCAATAGGCATCCGTCATTGCATCGGGCTTCGTTGATGGCGCATTTTGTTAAGGTGATTCCCGGGAGGACGTTTAGGATTCATCCTGCAACTTGTGCTCCTTATGGTGCGGACTTTGATGGGGACGAGATGAATATTCATGCGCCGCAGACCGAGGAAGCGAGGGCTGAGGCGGATGAATTGTTGAATGTTAATGCTAATTTGTTTTCGCCTAAGAATAATATGAATTTTATTGGTTGTGTTAAGGATGCTGTTTCTGGGAATTATATTTTGAATGAGTCTGAGTTAAGTAAGGAGGATGCGACGCAATTGTTGTATGAGTCGGGGATTGTGGTTGGTGGTTTGAATAAAATAAATTCGGGAAAAGATATTTTTAGGAAGATTGTTCCGAAGGAAGTTGTTGGTAAATTTGATGCGACGAGTTTTAAGACAGGAAGGGGAGATGTTCTGAGGGCGGCGGATAAGAAATTGGGGCGGGTTGCGACGATGGAGTTATTGAGGCAGGTGTTTGCTTTGGGAACGACGTTTTTGTCGAGGACGGGGTTTACGCTTTCGGCTGATGACTTAGATGTTCCTGATGTTGTGAAGAAAAAGACGGTGAAGATTATTGAGGTTGCCGAGGTGAAGGTTAAAGGAATTATAGAAAGTTATTATAATAAAAGTTTGGAGTTGTTGCCGGGGAAGAGTGCGGAGGAGACGAGGGAAACGAAGATTTTGCAAGTGTTGAATGAGACAAGGACGGATATTGGCGACGCTGTTAGAGATGGTTTCCCGAAGGATAATTTGGCGAGCAAAATGATTGGGTCTGGGGCTTCTGGGAGCATGTTGAATATTACTCAGATTGCATGTTCGGTTGGGCAACAGGTTTTACATGGGAGAAGAATTGATTTTGGGTATACTGGTAGAACGTTGTCGTTTTTTAAGAAAGATGATTTGTCGCCGGGTGCGCGTGGATTTATTTATAGTTCGTTGATAGATGGGTTTAAACCTGATGAATTTTTCTTTGGAGCGATGACTGGACGGGATGGGTTGATGGATGTTGCGTTGAGGACACCGAAGTCTGGTTATTTGTATAGGAGATTGGCTAATGCGTTGCAGGATTTGGTTATGGCCTATGATGGGACGGTGAGGGATGCTTCGAATAATATTATTCAGTTTGTGTATGGTATTGATGGAGTTGATATTTCGGAGAAGCATACTAGTGGGAAGGTTGCGCCTGGCGAGGCGATTGGCGTTGTGACTGCTCAGTCTTTTGGTGAAGCGTCGACTCAAATGGTTTTGAATGTGTTTCGTTCGGCGGGTGTCGCTGAGATGCAGGTTACACAGGGTTTGCCACGTATTATTGAGATTTTGGATGCGAGGAAATTGCCGAAGACGCCGTCGATGGAGATTTATTTGGACAAGGAGCATAATAATGAAAAAGATGCGCGGGTTGTTGCGGAGAAGATTAAGGAAGTTAAGTTGAAGGAAATTGTTTCTGAAATCGGGATTGATTTTGGGTCGAAGAAAATTAAGATTGGTGTTGACGGGAAGGACTTGAGGGCGGCGCATATTAATTTGGAGAAAGTTGTTGAGGTTTTGGGGGTTAAAGGATTTAGCGTGAAGAAGTTGTCGGATGGACTTGTGTTGGATATGGCGAAGGAAGATTTTAAGTTTATTTACAAGACGAAGGAAAAAATTAAGGAAGTTATTTTGACGGGTGTTAAGAAAATTTCGCAGGTCTTGGTTGTGAAGAGAGGGAAGGATTATGTGATTTTGACGGCTGGGTCGAATCTTAAAGATATATTGGCGTTTAGGGGAGTGGATAGTGATAGGGTTTTGAGTAATGATATTCATGAAGTTGCGAATGTTCTTGGGATTGAGGCGGCACGGCAGTTGATTATTAATGAGATTAATAAAATGATTAGTTCGCAGGGGTTGGCTGTTGATGGGAAGCATTCGATGTTGGTTTCGGATACGATGGTTAATTCAGGGGTGGTAAAAGGGATTACAAGAATGGGGATTATTTCTGATAAGAGTTCGATTTTGGCGAGAGCATCTTTTGAGACGCCGGTTAAGCAGTTTGTTCAGGCGACGAAGACTGGGAAGAAAGATAGATTGGCTTCGGTGATTGAGAATATTATTTTGAATCAGCCGGTTCCGGTTGGGACCGGACTGCCTGGGTTGTTGGTTAAGGTCACGGGTTCTTTGGCTGAGAAGGGAAAAGAGAAAAGAAAATGACGATAAAGGAAATAAATGAAGCGATGGAGAATGGGAAGGTTTGTTTTGGGTTGCGGCAGGCGTTGAAGTTAGGGAAGAAATCTAAAAGTGTTTTTATTTGTAAGGACGTGCGGGATGCGACGGTTGAGAAGTTAGAGGCGGCTAAGGTTGAGTTTGATGTTTTGAAGTCGAAAGAAGATGTTGCTAAGGAATTAAATCTTGATTTCGAGTGCGAGGTTTTTTCTATTAGGAAATGATGGCTTGTGAAGATAACGGCTCACGGATGGACACGGGTTTTTTTGGAGGGGGTTATGGGGGTAGATATGTTAGATAATAGGATGAGTGACTATTTTGGATGGGAAGATGTTGGCAGTGGTAGGGGATTGGTCTATGATGTTAATTTTTTTAATAGTAGAACTAATGTTAGAACCACAGAGATTTGTTTAGAGGATGGAGAAATTGTTAATACTGCATGGGGTTCTTATGGTGGGAAAGTTCCTTTTTGTAATATTTTTAAGAATTTGAAAACATTGTATTGTTTTAATGTTGGTATTGCTAATATGAAAGTTTTTGGAGGAAATTTTTGAATGGCGGGGACGATTGACATGCAGTTGATGAGGTATATTAATTTGTTTGCGAGGACGACGGGGGTTCAGACGATGCGAGTTTTTGTTTATAATAATCAGATTATTTTTGCGGTTCCGAGAATGAAAGTTTCTTTGGCGATTGGGAAGGGTGCTGTTAATGTTAGAAGGTTGAACGAGATTTTGCGGAGAAAGATAAGGGTTGTTGCTATGCCTTCGGTTGATAGCGTCGATGGGATAGGGAAGTTTGTCAAGGATGTTGTTGCACCGATTGAGTTTAATAAAATTGATGTGAAGGATGATTCAGTTGTTATTACGGCTGGTTTGCAGAGTAAGGCGGCTTTGATTGGGCGTGGTCGGCAGAGAGAGAAGGAGTTATCTGAAGTTTTGAAGAATTTTTTTGGGATTGAGAAGTTTAGGATTGCGTAAGGATTTGGGTCCGAAGTCGGAAGGGCAGTTGGGATGAGAATAGAAACATGGTAGAGTATCAGTTTGAAAAATTGAAGGTTTGGTAAGAGGCTATGGAATTATCTAAAAAGATTTATGTGATTACGAAGAGTTTCCCGGATGATGAAAAATATGGAATGGTTTCGCAAATGCGTCGTGCTGTAGTTTCTATTTCTTTGAATATTGCCGAGGGGAAAGGAAGATATTATAATAAGGTTTTTGTACAATTTCTTTATCAGGCGAGAGGTTCTTTGTTTGAGGTTATGATTTTAATTAAGTTGGCAGTTGAACTCGGGTATTTGGGTGAGGATATAATGAAAAGTTTACTTAGGGATTGTGATAGTATTGCAGGAATGTTGAGTGGTTTGATAAAGTCGTTGAGTGGGTAGACGTGGAGGATGAGGAAGTTTTATAAGAGTAACATTGAAAATGTTTCACTAAAAATTTTTGCCAAAAGTTTTTAAAGCGATTTTTCAGATTAATGATATGGGATTGATGAGTGGACGGAAGTTGAAGAAAGACTGGAAGAAGTTTCGGGATAATCGGTTGCCGGATAAGAAGCGGCGGCTTGGGATTAGTTTGAAATTTGATCCAATTGGACGAGCGTCGCAGGCGAAGGGGATTGTCGTTAAGAAGATTCAGAAAGAGGCGAAGCAGCCGAACTCGGCGATGAGGAAATGTTGCAGGGTGCAGTTGATTAAGAACGGGAAAGAGATTACGGCGTTTATTCCCGGGAATTTGGCGCAGACTTTTATCGATGAGCACGACGAGGTTGTGATTGAGAGGATTGGCGGGAAGCAGGGGCGGACGAAGGGGGATTTGTCTGGGGTTAGGTTTCAAGTTATTAAAGTAAATGATCAGCCTTTGGCGCGACTTTGGTCGGGGAAGATTGAGAAGGGGAGGCGATGAAATTCCAGAGAAATTTCATTGATGTGGTCGTTGGTTGCTGGTCGCTGGTCGGACGACTTGGTCGGTTGGTTTATGGAGGGTCTGTTTTTTAAGATGGTTGAGATGAAGGTTTTTGGTTTGTGGGATGCGTCGGAGGTTCGGGTTAATGACCCGGGGTTGAAGAAGGTTGTGAATCTGTTGCCTAAGTTGTTGTTGAAGTCGTATGGGCGGATTAAATGGGATCCGACGAGGGCGAAGGTTAATGTTGTTGAGAGGTTGATTAATTTGTTGCAGGTGCCTGGAAGTCGGGGAAAGAAGCATAAAATTATTACTGGGCGGATTAGTGGGAAGCAAACACAGTGTACGAAGATTGTGATTGATGCGTTCAAGATTATTAAGGAGAAGACAGGGGAGAATCCGTTGAAGATTTTTGTGAAGGCAATTGAGAATGCGGCGCCGAGGGATGAGGTTACGTCGGTTGAGTATGGTGGGTCGAAGTATCCGCAGGCGGTTGATGTTTCTCCTCGACGGAGATTGAATTTAGTTTTGAGGTATTTTGTTAATGGGTCTTATGATAAGGCGTTCAATAAGAAGGCGACGATTGTTGAGGCGTTGGCGAAGGAGTTGATGTTGGCTGCTGAAAATTCTGGGGAGTCTTATGCTATTTCGAAAAGAAATGAGTCGGAGAAGCAAGCTGATGCGGCAAGATAGCTTCGCTATCTTGCAGGTGTTAGGTATTAGGACGCTTCGCTATTAGGTGTTAGGTGAGTGTTGCGCGGTTCGTTCGTGTTTGTGGATTTTTTGTTAGGATAGGTTGGTGGTGATTTTTTGGCGGAAATTTTTTATATGGGTTTGGCTTAAGGGGTAAATTGGATAGAAGTTTTGAATTTTCGGTTCGTGATAATAATGGTATTTGTGAGAATATTTTAGTTGATTATTTAAAAGAGAATGCTCTTGGCGACGAGAGTGGTAAGTGTTCTTGTAGAGAAACTTTAAAGATTGTTTATGATTTGAAGAGTGATACTTCTGTTTTAGTTCGTGGATATTTTTATATAGAGAAGGGATTGGGTGGGATGCTTCATGTTTCTGGTGCGGTAAAAAAAGGGGAAGATGAGAAAATAAACTCTGATGTTCTTGAAGTTTTGGCTTGTAATCTTCCGGCTGATGTTGTGAGGATGATTCCGAAAGAGTTGAGATGATTTTCTACAAAAGTTTTTAAAGCGTTTTTTCAATTGATTAGGATGGTAGCGGATATGACGGTGCGGGTGAAGGAATTGCAAAGTGAGCCGAAGCACATTAGAAATATTGCGATTTGTGCGCACATCGACCATGGGAAGACGACGTTTAGTGATAATCTTTTGGCCGGGGCTGGGATGATGTCTGAGGCATTGGCCGGGAAGCAGTTGGCGTTGGATTTTCATGAGGATGAGGCGGAGCGTGGGATTACAATTGATTCAGCGTCGGTGTCGATGGTTCACAAGGTTGAGGGGCAGGATTATTTGATTAATTTGATTGATACGCCGGGGCATGTTGATTTTGGTGGGGATGTGACGAGGGCGATGAGGGCGGTGGATGGGGCGATTGTTTTGTGCTGTGCGTCGGAGGGGATTATGCCGCAGACGGAGACGGTTTTGAGACAAGCGTTGAAGGAGAGGGTTAAGCCGATTTTGTTTATCAATAAAGTTGATAGGTTGATTCGCGAGGTGAAGTTGACGCCGGACGAAATGCAGAAGAGGTTTGTTGAGATTATTAATTCAGTAAATAAGTTGATTGTGGAGATTGCGGAGCCGGAGTATAAACAGAAGTGGCAGGTTGGCGTCGCTGATGGGTCGGTTGCGTTTGGATCGGCGTTTCATAATTGGGCTTTGAGTATTCCGTATATGAAGAAGAAAGTTATTTCGTTTAAGGAGATTATTGATGTGTATTCGGCTGGTGGTGAGAAGTATAAAGAGTTGGCGAAGAAGGCGCCGATTCATGAGGTTATTTTGAATATGGTTATTAGGAATCATCCGGATCCGGTTCAGGCACAGGAGTATAGGATTCCGAAGATTTGGCACGGGGATATTGATAGCAAAGTTGGGAAGGATTTGAAGAGTTGTAATATTGACGGGGAAATTGCGTTTGTGCCGATTAAGATTGTGATTGACCCGCATGCTGGTGAGGTTGCTTGTGGAAGGTTGTTTAGTGGGAGGATTAAGCAGGGGGATGAGTTGTATATGAATATTGTTGGGACGAAGGTTCGGGCTCAGCAGGTTTCGATTTACAAGGGTGCTGCGAGGGTTCAGTTGAATGAGGTTGTTGCTGGGAATATTGTTGGGATTGTTGGGTTGAGAGATGTTGTCGTCGGGGAGACGGTTTCTCGGAATCCGATTGAGCCGTTTGAAGCGATTAGTCATTTGTTTGAGCCGGTTGTTACGAAGTCAATTGCGGCGAAGAGGACTGCAGATTTGCCGAAGCTGATTGAGATTTTAAGGCAGGTTGGGAAGGAGGATCCGAGTTTGAGGATTGAGATTAATGAGGAGACTGGGGAGTCGTTGATGTCTGGGATGGGGGAGTTACATTTGGAGATTATTGAGAATAGGATTAAGACAGAGAAAGGGCTTGAGATTGAGATGGGTCCGCCGATTGTTGTTTTTCGTGAGTCGGTTGTGAAAGCGAGTGGTGTTGCCGTCGGGAGAACGCCGAATAAGCATAATGATTTTTTTGTTACGGTTGAGCCGTTGGAGGAGGCGATTGTTGAAGCGATTGCTAATGGGACTTTACCGAAGGGGAGAATTAAGAAGAAGGACAAGAGTTTGAATGAGGCATTGGTTGGGTTGGGGATTTCACGGGACGAGGCGGGGCAGTATAGAGATATTTACAAGGGTTCGGTTTTTTTGGACAGAACGAAAGGGATTGTTCAGATTGGCGAGGTTATTGAATTATTGTTGGATGCGTTTGAGCAGGTGATGGATGCGGGGCCGTTGGCGAGAGAGCCGTGTCATAAGATGAAGGTTTCGGTTGTTGATATGAAGTTGCATGAGGACGCGATTCATCGAGGGCCGGCGCAGGTTTATCCGGCTGTTCGTGATGCGATTAAGGAGGCGTTTGCTAAGGCTGTTCCTGCGATTTACGAGCCGGTTCAGGTTCATCAGATTGAGGCGCCGATTGCTTTTATGGGGGCTGTTACTTCTTTGGTTTCTACTAAGCGTGGGACACTGGTTGATGTTCAGCAGGACGAGAGTGGGATTACAATTCGGGCTGAGCTTCCGGTTCAGGAAATGATTGGATGGACTTCTGATTTGCGTTCGGCGACGGAGGGGCGGGGGGTTTCTAGTTTGGTTTCGCAGACGTTTAAGAAGTTGCCGTCGGATTTGCAGGTGAAGGTTATTAAGCAGATTAGGTCACGTAAGGGATTGGCGGAGAATCAGTGATTTTAATTTCTATCGTTAATTTCTTGGTAACAGATTTTCTTATGTGCGTGAAGCACATTGTGAAAATTTTTACACTGCGAAATTTACTGATATAAATTAAAATTATTAAGAAAAAAGTTTATAAACTCTCTAGTAGTTATATTTTTATGGCAACAGAGATGTTACGCAGACATTATACGAAGGAAGAGGTTTATAGTTATCAAAAACAAGTTGCTGAAAATATTGTTTATTGAGTCGTTGCGGGCTTATATTAAAGGAACACAAGTATTTGGAAAAACTATTGCTAAGATATTATATTTTCTTGAACCTGGAATGAGAGCAAGATATGATGTTCTTGAAAGAAGATTGAGTGATTCTATGGAGTGAGGTTGGTCGGGATGTGATTAAAAAGGGGATTGTGATGGATTTTATGGTGGATACTGTTTGATTTTATTTCGAGGTTGAGTATGGGGGAAATTGAATTTTATCGAGGGAAATTTGTTGAGTTGATTTAATCATAAATTCTCGGCGACCACAATCTTTAAAAAGCTAAATTTTTATTAGTTAAGATGGCGAAAGAAAAACCTGGAATGAATGTTGTTTTCGTTGGGCATGTTGACCATGGGAAATCGACTTGTGTAGGTAGGCTTTTTTACGACGGTGGCATGGTTTCTGAGCAGGAAATGAAGAAGTTTAAGGAAGAGGCGACGAAGCATGGTAAGGCTGGTTTTGAATTTGCTTATGTGATGGATAATCTTAAAGAAGAGCGAGAGAGAGGGGTTACTATTAATTTGTCTTACAGGAAGCTTATTACTAATAAGTTTGAGATTACTATTATCGATGCGCCGGGGCACAAGGATTTTGTTAAGAACATGATTACGGGTGCTTCGCAAGCTGATGCGGCGTTTTTGGTTGTAGCGGCTGATGGTGGTGTTCAGCCACAGACTCGAGAACATGTTTCTTTGCTTCGGACTATGGGGGTTAAACAACTTGCGGTTCTTATCAATAAGATGGATGTTGTTGATTATTCCGAGGCTAAGTTTAACGAAGTTAAGAAGAATGTTACTGAAGTTATTAGCAAGGTGGGATATAAGGATGTTCCTTTTATTGCAGGTTCTGCTCTTATGGGTGATAATATTTTTAAGAAATCGGATAAGATGAGTTGGTATACCGGGCCTACTGTTTTGGAACAGATTAATAAGTTTCCTGTGCCTGAGAAACCGACGAGTTTGCCGATGAGAATGCCGATTCAGGATGTTTATGAAATTACTGGGATTGGTACGGTTCCTGTAGGGAAAGTTGAGACTGGGATTATGAAAGTGGGGCAAAAGATTATTGTGCTTCCAGGGCGGTCTGGAACTGGAGTTACGGGCGAGGTTCGAAGTATTGAGGCCCATCATGAGCAGTTGAAAGAAGCTGAAGCAGGAGATAATGTCGGCGTTAATATTCGAGGTGTTGGGAAGAAGGATGTTGCTCGGGGAGATGTCATTTGCGATGCGGCTCATCCGGCGAGCATGGTTGAGGAATTCGAGGCGCAGATTGCGGTGATTAATCATCCGACTGTTATCGCAAAGGGTTACACGCCGGTTTTCCATGTTCATACGGCTCAGATTCCATGTCAATTCATTGAACTTAAAGCGAAGTTGGATCCGGCTACGGGGCAGGTTACACAACAGAATCCGGATTTTTTGAAGAATGGGGATGTTGCGATTGTGAGAGTCAAGCCGATTGGAAATCTTGTGTTGGAATCCTCTGATAAGAATCCGAACATGTCGAGGTTCGCTATTCGTGACGCTGGGATTACGGTTGCGGCTGGGGTTTGTAAGTCTCTCGTCGAGAAAAAAATATAATTTTTAGCGGTAATTTCTTGGTAAAACAAATTCTCGCGTACGTCAGTACGCCACGAATTTTTTTACGCTGCGAAATTTCTTGCTATAAATTATATTTTTCTCTCCTTTTTTTAGTATATAAATTTTTATAAAGGATTGAGGGTTGTTGGTTTTATGAGGCTTGAAAAAGATGCGAGTGTTGATAAGATGTCTGAGGATTATTGGAGAGATGCAATGAAGAATGTTTTTGAGATGACACTCGGAAATCCTTTTGTTTATCTTAGTGCAGCGACAGGTTTTGCGATAGGGATGGCTGTTTTTCCTTATCGACAAGCGGTTTGTGATTATATTTCAAACCTTTTTAATCATATAAATTCTTAAAAACTCTTTAACATTTTTTTTATTATGGGAATACAAGTTAGAGAAAGGAGCATTGAAGAGATTGAGGAGAAGTTGTTAGAGATGAATACGGCTTTGAATAAGATTGGGTATTTGGAGTCGGCGGTGCGGGTGCCGGGGTTTAGTTTTGAAATTAAGCGGTTTTTGTGGAAGGAGTTGTGTGAGTTGTATAGAGAGAGAAAAATGTTTGAGAAGGCGGCGAAGGCGATGGTTAATAAGGCTGGGATAGAAATTTCTTTTCGTGATAAGGTTGAGAGTTATTTGAGCGCGGCTGAGTTGTTTACAAAGATTGGGAAAATTGACGATGCTGAGGAGATGTTTATTCGGGCTGGGCGAGATGCGAGTATAATGGAGCAAACGAAGATTAAGTTGGCGAGAAAGAATATTTATTTGGTTTTGGCGAAGGATTTGGAGATGAAGGGGAAGAGATTTGGGGCAGTGAAGTTTTATGAGAGGTTGATTAAAATGGATTTGGATGAAATTGAGAATAGCGAGATTAGGGAAAAGTTGTTGAGGATGTATAAAGCGTTGGGAATGTTTCGGGAAGCTAAGTTGCTGGGTGATGTTTAAAAATAAAATAAGAAAAGTTAGTCTTCTGGTCCTGTATTGAGATCTATGTCGTCTGCAAGTTCTCCGTATTCTTTATTTAAATCATCCGTATCTTCAGGCATTTTTATTGTGGAGTGTTTTTTTGTCTTCGAGTTCTTCTTTGTCATCGAATTCCTCATTGTCTTCGGAGCCGTCTTCTTTTTTGTTTTCCATGTCCTCTTTTATTTACTTTTTACTGAATTGAAATCTTTATAAATATTTGTGTGAGGTTTTTTGGTTGTTGGAGTATGAAAAAGAATTTAAAGAGTTGGTTGTTTATAGTTGTTTAGAAGTTTTGGTGGGGAAAGATTTATAAGTGGGATTTTGCTTTATTTTTTGTTAGAGATAGCTTGGTTAGATTATATTACGATTATCACATTCACGGGTTGGGTTTAGTAGTAAGATATTTCTAATGAATTAAATATGGAGAAAGAAAAATGGCTAAAATAAGTCCAGCGTCGATAAAATATTCGATTGTAGCAGATTTCGTAGCGGATGGTCCGTTCCAGAAGCCTGATGTTATTGGGGCTTTGTTTGGGCAGACTGAGGGTTTGCTTGGTTCTGATATGGAATTGAGGGAGCTTCAGAAGGAAGGGAAGATTGGTCGTATTGAGGTCGATTTGACTACCGAGGGGGGTAAGACGACTGGTGAGATTGTTATTCCGACTGCTTTGGATAAGACTGAGACGACGATTATTGCTGCTGCTCTTGAGACTATTGATAAGATTGGTCCGACGGATGCGAAGATTACTATTAGAGATATTTCTGATGTTCGTGGTTCGAAGAGGGACTATATTATGGAACGAGCGAAGGCATTGTTTGCTGGGATTAAGAATGAAGGAATGGATTCTGCCGAGATGGGGACTGAGCTTAGAGAGTCTAATCGAGTTTCGAAAGTTATTAGTTATGGTGCCGAGAGTTTGGCTGCTGGTCCTGATGTGGATTCGTCTAATGAAGTTATAGTCGTTGAGGGGCGAGCTGATGTTATTAATTTGTTGAAGTGCGGGATTAAGAATGCTATTGGCATGCAGGGGACACGGTTTCCGAAGACTATTGCGACATTAGGTGAGAGTAAGGAATTGACTTTATTTGTTGATGGTGATAGAGGCGGTAAGTTGATTGCACAGAATGTTTATGACAATGCTAAGATTGTTTATATTGCTGTTGCGCCCGATGGCAAAGAAGTTGAAGAGTTAACCGGGAAAGAGATTTTTCAAGCGCTTCGGAAAAAGGTTCCGGCAAGAGTTTTTTTGAATAAGTCTGATTCTGGTTTGAATAAGTCTATTGGTGTGTCCGTCGAGAAAGTCGCTCGAAGAAATTTGAGCGATGATGATCTCGATAAGTTGAGGAAGCTTGCTTTTGAGATTAAAGGGCGAAATGTTCTTGTTGTGAATGACGATTTTGAAATTGTTAAGAATATTTCTGTTTCGAGGCTTAATAATGTTGATTCAGAGGACGCTTTTGTTTTGATGGTTGCGTCTGCGACTGGCGCTGTTGTCGAGGCTGCTGAGAGACTTGGTTCGAAAGCGGTAGCGGCAAAAACATTTGGGAAGGTTTCGTCTAACAGTGTTCAGTTGATTTCGTTGTAATTTTTTATTTGGGTGTTTACCTTTTTTGTTTTTGCTTAGTGATATTTAAGATAAGGGAAGGCGAGTGGGTTTGAGGAGGGGAATGATTAGTCGCGGATTATGCAGATTGTGAATTATAGGTTAGGTGCTGGCGAATGTTTTAAATAGTTTGGTTTGGTTTGATATTTATGAAAAGAGGGATGA
>CAZUXN010000010.1:0-21802 GCA_964624735.1 Candidatus Woesearchaeota archaeon
GTTCCGCAGAATGGGCTGGATGTTGTTTTGGATTTGTCGAAGATGGATGGGATTTATGGGTTTGATAAGGAGAGGAAAACGGTCGAAGTTGGGGCGGGGGTTATTTTGGGTGAGTTGCAGGGTTATTTGTTTAAGTATGGGTTGGAATTTCCGGTGAATCCGTTGAGTCATTCGGTTGCGACGATTGGGGGGATGATTGCGACCGATGCTGTTGGTTCTCGTGGGGTTAAGTATGGGAGGACTTCGAATTGGGTGAAGTGGGTTGAGGTTGTTGATGGGAGTGGTGGTTTGCAACGGAAGGGTACGACGGAGTTGAGTGATTATGCGGGGATGGAGGGGATTAGTGGTGTTATTGTTCGGGCTTGTTTGAGGTTATCTCCTTTAAAGAAAAGGACTGCGACGTTGGTGAAGTTTGAAAGTTTTGATGAGGTTGTTTTGGCTGTTAGAAGTTTGAAAAGGAATTCGGCTGTTTCGATGATTGAGTTTTTTGGGAGGCGGGTTTCTGCGGTGCTTGAGCTTGGCGAAGAGTATCATTTGATTGTCGAGTATGAGGATGGTTCTGGGGTTATGGGTGGGAAGGAGTATGATGAATTGATGGCGCTTAGGGAGACGATTGGTCCGGTTCTTTCTGGGGAGGGGTATAGTTATCTTGAGGATCCGAAGGTTTTGCTTGATAGGTCTGATAAGTTGATTAAGTGGTTGGAGGAGAGGGGCGTTCCGGTTTTTGGGCATATTGGCGTCGGTATTTTTCATCCGAGGTTTAATGAGGAACAGAAAAAATTTATTCCGGAGATGGTCAAGTTGGTCAAAAGGTTGGGTGGGTCGGTTAGTGGTGAGCATGGGATTGGGATTTTGAAGAGGGAGTTTGTCGACGCTAATGATAAGAAAATTTTGGTTAATGTGAAAAAGAGGACGGATCCCTTGAATAAATTTAATGTTAATAAAGTAATATGATGGACGAGGAATTTTTTGAGAGGTTGAGGGGGAGGGTGTTGAATATATGGAGGGGAGTTGTGATGGAAAGATTTAAATATATTGGAGGGCTTATTTAGGGATTACCTCCCCGGTATGACGCAAGGAATGCCGGGAGTCTTATTTTCTATGGCAATTAAAAAGAAAAGAGCGATTGTATTTGTTGACGGGAATAATTGGTATCATAATGTGAAGTCGGTTGTGCGGAAGCCGAGGGCGATTGATTTTCGGAAGTTGGCGGATATGGTTGCGGGGCATTTTGATTTGGATATTAAAGAGATAAGGTATTATAATTCGGTGCCGGATATTGAGTTGGGTGAGGATAATTATTATAAGCATATGGTTTTTTTGGCGGGGTTGAAGAATAAGGGGTTGGTTGTGAATACGGCGAAGTTGAAGAAGATTCGGATGAATGGGAAAGTTTTGAGGGTCGAGAAGGGAATTGATGTGATGATTGCGATGGATATGTTTAGCAAAGTTTTTCTTGAGAGCGAGTGTGATTGCTGTGTTCTTGTTTCGGGGGATTCTGATTTTGTGCCGGCGATGAGATTGATTAAGGGTACGGGTAATGAAGTTTTGACGGTTTCGGTTTTGAGGGGTTATGCGCGGGAGTTGTTGCAGGGGGAGTTTCGGTTTTGGATTTTGAAGAAGAGTGATGTTGAGAAATGTTTTGGAGGGTATTCGAATGAAAAATAAAATTTTTCATTCGGGGTGGTCGGTCGCTTCGTTTGTCGGTGACAGGGGGTTACGAGTTATTGTAAAGAATATTAATGAGGAGAGAAAAATAGAAGTGGATAATTTAATGGATGAGGTGCGGGAGATTAGGTATGGGAAAAATTTAAATAGTAGGATTGGTTTTGTTTGGGATTACCCTCCCAGTGTTTAGGCACTGGGATTTTACCTTTTTGATATGATTAAAAGAAGAGCTATTGTTTTTATTGACGGGAATAATTGGTATCATAATTGTAAGAAGGTAATTAAGAATCCTAGTGATGTGGATTTAATGGAGATTTCAAAATTGATTATTTCGAGATTTGATTTGGATTTGGTTGAGGTTAGATATTATAATTCTGTTCCGAATGTTTTTGATAAAGTGTATGCTAAGCATAAATTTTTTCTTGATGGTCTTAAAGAAAAGGGGATTAAGGTTTTTGTTCGGGAGCTTTCTGGTGCCGGGAAGACAAAAAGAGAGAAGGGTATTGATGTTTTGATTGGCGTTGACGTTATAAAAAAAGTTTTGATTGATAATTGTTGCGATGTTTGTATTATTATTTCGGGAGATGCGGATTTTTTGCCTGTTATAGATTTGGTGAAGAGTCGGGGGAAGGAAGTGATTGTTTCGTCAGTATATGCTGGTTTTTCAAGAATGTTGAGGGGTGGCAGATTTAGGTATTTTATTTTAAGAGATGAGGATTTGAATAAATGTTTTAATGATAAAGATGGCGAAGATTAGCGAGGAGGAAAAAGTCGAAGTGGATAATTTAATAGATGAGGCGAGTGAGATTTTTGAAAGTTGTGTCCGGTGTGGAATGTGCGAGAAACTTTGTTTCTCGAGGTGGTCGGTCGCTTCGTTTGTCGGTGGTCGGTCGCTTCGCCTGTTGGATGCGAGGGGGTTTTGTTATGGCAGGTAAGGTTAGTGAATCAGATAAGATTGAATCTGATAATTTACTTGAGGAAGCGAGTGGAATTTTTGAGAGTTGTGTTAAATGCGGTATGTGTAAGGCGTTATGTCCGGTGTTTGGGGTTTTGAAGGAGGAGGAGGTTTCGGCGAGGGGGAAGGGGATTTTGTTGTCGGAGAAGGTTATGGATAAGGTTTTGTTTGAGTGTAGTTTGTGTCGGGCGTGTGAGGAGAAGTGTCCGGTTGGGATTAAAGTTTGCGATGCTGTTCGGAAGGCTCGGGAGGCGATGGTTTTGCGAGGGAAGGGGTTGAAGGGGAATGAGGAGATGATTGCTAATGTTCGGAAGAGTGGGAATCCGTTTGGGCGCGACGCGAAAGATTCAGAGAAACTTTATTGTTGCTAGCTTTTTTTTGGGATGAGGAATAGACGTTTTAGTATAATAGTGTAATAGTATATTGGTGTAATGGTGGGGCAATTTGGGGGCAGGGGCAATTTGGAGAACCTTCGGTTCTCGGATACAGGGGCGGCTTTGCCGCCCGGGGCGTCGGGGTTATTGTGATGTTATTAGTTAGTGATGACTTTAGAAAGGTTTATAATGGGTCGGCTTTTGGGTTGTTTCTATGGCAGGAGATAGAATTTCGAGGAGAAATTTGTTGAAGTTGGCTGGAGCTGGAGCAGCTGGGTTTTGTTTGCCGAGAAGTGTTTTTGGAGGAGAGAGCAAGTATAATAAAATTATAATTTTGGATCCGGGGCATGGCGGGAAGGATCCGGGGGCAACTTATCCCCTTAATGCTAGTATTCGTGATAATCCAGAGTATATGGAGAAGGAAGTGGTTTTAACTCAAGCAATTAAGGCGAGTATAATTTTGAAAGAGAATGGTTATAAAAATGTTTATTTGACTAGGGATAGGGATGTTTTTGTTGGTTTGGATGATAGGATTGATTTTGCTAGGAATCTTGGTGCGGGCATTTTTGTTAGTTTTCATACTAATTCTTCCGAAGTGGACGAGTCAGTTTATGGGCAGAGAACTTATTTTGGCAAAGCGGGTGGGAGTAAGGATTTGGCTGAGATAGTTCAAAGGAAGTTGATTGAGAAGATTGGTTCAAAGTTTCGTGTTAGAGATAGAGGGATAAAGTCTGGAGCCGGAGATTATAGAGTTTTGAATACTGATATTGTTTCTGTTTTGATTGAGTCTGGTTTTTCGAGTAATGATGGAGACAGAAAGGATTTGAAGAAGAATGCTTGGTTTGTTGCCAAGGCGGTTTATGAAGGGATTGATTGTTATTTGAAAAATTAATTGTGGGCAAACCAGAATTCTAATTTGTTTTTTTGTTTTTCGTGAAGGCGAACGAATCCGAATCGTTCGAATTGGATTGTTGTGCCTTCTTTTAATTTTGAAAGTTCTGGTTCGCCGAGTCCTTTTGTTTTGGAGCTGTCGGGCATTAGTATTTCGACTTTGATGTTTTCAGTGTCGGATGGGAGCCATTGGATGTATTTTGTTTTTAATTCTTTGTCTGGTTCTTTTGAGATGAATGAGAATGTTCGTGGTTTTATTTTTAGGATGTTTTCGGATTTGAAGTTTAGGATGTGCATGAGGCGGTAGTTTCCGTTTTGCATTATGTCGAAGTCGGTTTTTGGGATTAGGAAGTTTTGGGTTGTTTTGTATTTTCGCGTTCCGATTTTTTTTGTTGGGTGGAGTGGGATTTCTGCTGTGAGTTCTGGGCATCCAGAGATTGTGATTTTTTGTGGGTTTTCGACGAAGAAGTATCTTGGGACGTTTTCGAGAATCCTTCTGTTTAAGATGTAGAGGGATTCGATAGGGGCCGTGATGTTTGTTTTTCGCATTCCGAGGGAGAGGATGAATTGTCTTATTGCTTTGGGTTGGATTCCTCTGTCGCTGAGAGATTGAAGCGACCATGTTCGCGGGTCGTTCCAACCTTGGTATACTTTTGATTTGACTTCTTGTGCGTTTTTTGATTTTGAGATTTTGATGCCTTCAATTGCGAAATGGCCATTGTAGATTGATTCGGGGTTTTGCCAGTTGAAGATTTTTCGGATGAAGTCTTGGACGCGGGTTGACATGTGATGTTCTGTACCGCGGAGGACGTGGGTGATTCCGAGAACGTGGTCGTCGATTGCCCATGAGAATTCCATTGATGGGTAGATTCTGAATTTGTTTTTTGTTCTTGGATGTGGGCGGTCTGAAATTTTAAACATGACTCTGTCGCGAAATGCTGGGTCTGGGTCTTGCATGTTTGTTTTTAGCCGAACTGTTGCGGCGCCTTCTTTTGTTTTGAACATTTGTTTCCATCTTTTAATTTGTTCGTCGGGGGTGAGTTGTCGACAGGAGCATTCGATGCCTTCTATTTTGAGTTTGTGCATTTTGTCTTGGTCGCAGTGGCAGACGTAAAGGTAGCCTTTTTTGAGCATTTCTTCGGCGTATTTGTAGTATTGTTCAGTGCGGTCAGATTTATATATTATTTTTTTTTCGAATTTGATGTCAAGCCATTTTAAGCCTTCTTCAATTAGTTTGTATGCTTCTGGTTGAATTGGTTTTGTTTTTGAGCCGATTGTGTCGTCCATGACAATTATGAATTTGCCGTCGTACATTTTTGCGTATTCGTCGTTTAAGATTGCGGTTCTGGCGTTGCCGATATGAAGTGGGCCGGAAGGGAAGGGGGCGAGTCTCATTACGACTTCTCCTTTTTTGGCGTTTGGAAGTTCTTTAAGCCCTACTCTTATTTCTCGTTTTGATATTTTGTGTTCGAGTTTTTTGAAGATTTCTTTTTGTTCTCCAGAGGAGAGTTTTGTTACTTCTTGGATTACTTCTTGGATTGTCGGGACTGTGTTTTTTATTTGGGATTTTTCGAGACCTTCGGCGAAGAGCGCGGATATGATTGAGTTTTGGTTTGGTTTGCCGTCGTGTTTGATTGCGTTTTCTAATGCGTGTGCTCGCACTAATTCTAAAGGAATTGGTGAGTTGGTCGCTTGTCGTTTGTTGCTTGTCGCTTCGTTTGTCATGGTATGTAGAAGTTAGGTAGAGTTTTAAATGTTACCAGCCCATAGGTCCTAGGTTTGATTCGGTTGATTTGTTGATGTCGAGTTTTTTTTCGAGGAGTTCGATGCGTTGTTCGAGTTTGTAGATTTTGTTGTCGAGGTCTATTATTTTATTTGAAGAGTCTGTGGATGATGTTGTGTTTGTGAAGCCGAAAAGTTTGGCATTTGCTTGTTGATTGTCGCTTGTCGCCGATTGGTTGTTGTTTCCGAATTCTACGAATCCTTCTCGATTTGTTGGGATGACGATGTCTTTTTTTGGGATTCTTACTACGCCTCGTTTTTGGAGTTCGCGGACATCAATCATTCTTTTTTTCTTTTTAAAGAACATGGATCCCTAATGGAGAGAGAGTTCAAAAAGCTTCGCTTTTTTGGAGATACAGCTTCGTTATGGAGATATGACTTTGTTATGGAGATACAGCTTCGCTGTGAGGGGATGAGGAATGTTTTTATAGTAAGGATTCTATAACAAGGCATGGTGAAGGATTTGAGATGGGCGATTAGTGAGGTGATGAGTCGGTCTAAGAAGAAAGGAGATTTGGCGGCGATGGATATGTGGGATTTTGATAATGGCGGGTTTAAGCCGGTTTCGTCGTATAAATTGTCGTTTGATTCGCAACAGGCGCAGTTGGAGCCGATTTATTATTGGTTGTTGGATTGGGTTCAGGAAAGGGGTTGGAATATGGATAAGGTTGTTGATAATTTTATGGCGTCGCCTGGGTCTGGGCAGTTTTCTGATATGAATATGAGGGCGACGAAGATGCAGGAGGAAGGGATGAAAATTCTTGGGGGTTTGAATCAGGTTGTGAAGTCGGTGTTGAATTTGATTTATGATTTGAGAGAGTTTGAGTTGAGGTTGGCGCATTATGATGATGCGAAGGATGAGGATGTAAAGAAAAAAGAAGAGGGGATGTTGGCGTTGAAGCAGATTTGGTTGGACAATGTTGATTTGAAAAGGGGGCGAGGTTCGATTCATCAAATGTCGGCTGAGTTGGGTTTCACGACGCTGAGGGAGGCGTTTATGATGGCAAATTCGGTTGATGATTTGAAGAAGATGAATAAAGATGAGGAGGGCGGTTTGATTAATGACCAGGTGATGAGGATTTTGATTCCGAGGGTTGGTGAGTTTTTGAAGTGGGTTAAGTATTCGGAGTCGGAGTTGAGGAAGCGGTTTAGTATTGAGAAGAATTATTTGCGGTCGCAGGTCGAGACGATTAAGTTGTATTCGGCGTGGATGAAGCCGTATTTAGTTGCGGCTGAGAAGTTGAGGCAGAAGGGGTTTGGTACAAACGCGGCTTTGGTTAATGCGTTTTCGACGTCGATGTTTGAGTTGCAGTTATTTGGGTCACAGGGCGTGAAGGTCGAGGATGTTTATGCTGGGAAGTATAATGTGAAGAGGAATTATAATCGGGTGATGATTATCGGGTTGACTTATCGGGGGCATGTTTCGCAGAGGGTGACGCAGAAGGGTGATTATGGTTTTGCGATGGGCGGGAAGATTGACATGACTTTTGATGCTTATGCTTTGAATGATGAGGAGGTTGCGGCGGCGAAGAAGTTGCTTGAGGATGATGATGTTGCGAAGAGTCTTGAATTTTCGGGGGATATTGCCGGTGATGCCTTGAAGACGTTGAAGGATGATTTGGATTATTTTTTGATGAGCCCGGAAGAACGGATGACAGACGACAGAAGACTGAAGACAGAGGAAAAAAAGAGTGAGGATATTAATCCGTTTGCGGCGTTGTTTGGGTTTGGGAAGAAGAAAGAGAAAAAGGTTGAGAAGAAAGAGGAGAAAGAGGTTGTGAAGGTTGAGGATATTAAGAAGGATAATTTTGTGGAGAAGATGATGAGGGCGAAGGCGGCGACGACTGCGGGGGAGTGGTTGTATCTGGTTTATGATATTTACAAGAAGGCGCATGGAATGGCTTCGGCGCAGGCGCCAGGTTTTGATAAGTTTGATGAAGAGAAGATTGAGGATTTGAGCGAGGGAGGGAAGGTTGGGATTGGTGGGGCGTTTCGGGGGAGGGGGAGCTAAACGCTTTGTGTTTAGCGAGGGGTTCATGCTTAGCATGGAGAAGTTCATCGACTTTGTCGATGGAGAAGTTCAATCACTTTGTGATTGGAATAGTTCACTTCGTGGGGGCTTGGTTGGAATATTTAGGAAGATAAAATAGTTAGGGAGAGTTTGGTTAGGTTTTTATAGTTTGGATTAGAAAAGTAAATAAAGTTTGTTTCTGTATAATTATATGAGGAAGGACAAAAATGAGGATGCTGGGTCGCGGGTCGCTGGCGATGAAGATTTAGAAATGGGAAACGAGGAGCTGGAAGAGGAAATTGGCGAGGCTGAGGAGGAGGATGAGGCGGGGATTTTTGATGAGGATTTGATTTTGGAGGAGGGTGATTCTGGCGAGGATTTGATTTTGGAGGAAGATGATGATTCTGATAAGGTTAGTGATTTTTTTATTGGTGATACGATTTTGTCGACGGGGAATGTCGAGCAGAGTTGGAGTAAGGAGGATTTGGAGGAGGTGATTAGGAACGAGAGGATTGAGAAGGATTGGCAGGATAGTGAGGAATTTGTTGGTGGGGATTTTTATGATGCGGTTAGTGGGAATTTTTATGGGGCGGATAGCGAGAGGAAGGATGGATTTTATAGAACTGAGCGGGGTGAT
Source organism: Candidatus Woesearchaeota archaeon (assembly GCA_964624735.1). GTDB lineage: Archaea > Nanobdellota > Nanobdellia > Pacearchaeales > GW2011-AR1 > JAGVXH01. The sequence continues at coordinate 8,319 of CAZUXN010000010.1, forward strand.
GATTTGTATAAAGAGAAGAGTGGAGGTGATTTGTATAATACTGGGGAGGCTGGGGTTTACAAAGGGAAGGCGAATGAAGAAGGAGTTTATGATGTTAGCAAGAGAGGGATGAAAAGTTATGATGAGATTGTGGATAATCGTCGGAGTGGGCGGTCGATGTTGGAGATGGCTGGGTTTGAGGATAAGGAAAAGCAGAAGGAGAGGGATGAGCATAGGTTGATGGATTATAGTGCGAAGAAGGCGGCGTAGGTTAGTTTTAAATATCGGGTTTGTTTTATTATTGGGGTGGTATAATATGGCTGATAGTTATGAGAGTTTTTACGGAGGGGGTGTGAGTTCGCTTAGTCCGGATTATGGGAATTTTGTTGGGTATCGGATGAGTGCGGCGAGTTTAGGATTTCCGGGTTCGCCTCAGACTGCGAATCAGCTTGGGGAAACTATTACTGCTTTGAAACAAGGGGTGAAGGCGTTTGAGGTTTCTATGTTGGTGCCGGATACTACGGAGGTTATTCCTAAGCAGCATTTTGAGGAGATGAGGGCGTTGATGAAGTTATCGGGAGTTAAGCCGTCGGTGCATGGTCCGGTTCTTGATGCGGCAGGGTTTGGTGAGAAGGGATGGGGCGGTGATGATGGTCGGGCGGATAATGAGAGGAGGATGTTTGATGCGATTGAGAAGGCGCATGTTCTGGATCCGAAGGGAAATGTTCCGATTGTGTTTCATTCGTCGAATGGGGCGCCGGGTGCGGAGTGGCGGTCTGGTAATAAGGAGTGGGGAGAGGATGAGTTTGTGATGGAGAAAGGGGCGGCGGTGAATAGGGAGACTGGGCAGACTGTTGCGATGAAGAGGGAGTATAAATTTAGGCCGGAGCATCCTGAGTTGTTGGAGAAGGGGGTGTATAAGAAGGAGGGTAAGATACATATAGGTGGTCCTGCTGGGGTTTTGTTTGATACAGAGGGCACGGTTAATTCTATTAATTTGGGGGAGTGGGAGAATAAGTTGACTGAGGTTGCGCAGATGAATAAGCATGCGGAGGAGATTATTGGTTCGGCGCCATTGATGTTGGGAGAGTATAATAATTCTTTTATTAGCGAGGATGGGAAAAAAATTTATAGGAAAACTGAGAATGGTCGTTTTGAGGAGATGCCTTATTTTGATACAAAGGTTGATGAGGATGGAAATGTTGTTAGTGGGCAGGTGGCGTCTTATAATCAGGTTCGGAAGGCGAGTTTGTTTTTGGAGAATGCGGATTTGGCGTTCAAGGGTGCGTTTCATAATGCGTATAAATATGGTGATGGTGAGCAGAAAGAAAAGTTAAAGAAGTTGGCTGAGAATTATAGGAATGAAATTATGGCGACGGGAGAGATTGGGGAGATTAATGGGAAAAAGTATTTTGGGATTTGGGCGCCGGTTGGGAGGCAAAAGGTTTTGGATAAGTATGTTGGTGAACTAAGAAGGTTGACTGATAGGGATTTGGGCGGGAAGACACCTGAGATTTTTCAGGAGTCGACGAAGTTTGCGATGGATAAGGCGTCGGAGACTTTTGGGAATTTGGCGATGAAGTCTTATGAGAAGTTTGGCGATAGTGCGCCGGTGATTGCTGTCGAGAATATGTTTCAGGGTTTTGCGTTTTCGAGGGCTGAGGATTTGAAGCCATTGGTTGAGAAGTCGAGGAAGAAGTTTGTTGAGCAGTTGGTTGAGGAAAAAGGGATGAGTAAGAAAGAGGCGGAAAAGATTGCTGAGAAGCATTTGGGGGTGACGTGGGATGTTGGGCATTTGAATGTTTTGAAGAAGAAGGGATTTGTCGACGAGGATATTTTGAAACAGACAAGATTGATTTCTGAGGATAAGTCGATGGTGAAGCATGTTCATTTGACTGATAATTTTGGGTTTGCTGATTCGCATTTGGCGCCCGGGATGGGGAATGTGCCGATTAAGGGGATTTTGGAGGAGTTGGAGAAGACGGGGAGATTGAGTGAGATGAGGAAGATTGTCGAGGCTGGGGCGTTTGTCCAGCATTTTAAGAAGTCGCCGCATCCTTGGACGATGGCTGCTTTGGGGTCGCCGATTTATGGGATGAAGAATGCGCCGTATTGGAATCAGGTGATGGATGTTCAGGGTTCTTATTTTGGTGGGTATGGGACTGTTAATCCAAATATTCATCATAGTTATTTTGGGGCTGGATTTACGACGATGCCGGTTGAATTAGGGGGACAGATGCCGGGAGGGACGTCGAGATTTGGTGGGACGCCGATGGCTTAGCCCAAGAGGATATCCTCTTCGGCTGTGTATCTCCTTAGTTAAGCAGAACTTCGTTCCGTATTTGTTGCGAGAAAAATTATCGTCAGCTTCGCTTGTCGACGCGACCGTCCATTCTGCGAATGGACAACCTGTCGCTTAAAATTTTTCTCGCTCGTGTTTCGCGCTTTGTGCGCGATTAGCGTTGATATTTGGAGGTTTAGTTATCTTTATAAAATATAGTTACTATGAATTAGTAAGAGATGATGAAGAAAAAAAAAGATTCTGAGAAGAGTGTGAGGAAAAAAGATGTGGAGTTTTCGACTTTGAAGATTGTTGGCGAGCGGGAGATTGCGGCGGATTTTGCGATGAAGGTTTATGGGAAGTTTGACCAGATGATTAAGTCGATTGTTTTGTTTGGGTCGTCGGCGAAGAAGGTGTCGATGCCGGATTCTGATATTGATATAATTGTGATTGTTGATGATGTTTCGGTGAAGTGGGACGAGGAGTTGATTGCTTGGTATCGGGAGGAATTAGGGAAGTTGATTAAAGGGAATCCTTATTCGAAGTCGTTGCATATTAATACCGTGAAGTTATCGACGTGGTGGGAGGATATTATGAGAGGGGATCCGGTTGTGATTAATGTTTTGAGATATGGTGATGCGTTGATTGATTTTGGTGGGTTTTTTAATCCATTGAGGGTTTTGTTGAAGCAGGGGAAAATTCGGTCGACGCCTGAGTCGATTTATACTTTGTTGCAGAGGGCGCCTGGACATTTGACTCGGGCGAAGCAGTCGATGTTGGCTGTTGTTGATGGGCTTTATTGGACGATGGTTGATGCGGCGCATGCGGCTTTGATTGCTGCTAATATTATGCCGTCGTCGCCTGAAGATATTCCGGATGTTTTGAGGGAGACTTTTGTTAAGAGGAAGATATTGCATAAGAAGTTTGTTGATTATTATGATGAGGTGCATTCGGTTGCGAAGAATATTGTTCATGGGAATTTGACTTCTGTTAAGGGTGAGAAATTGGATGATTGGTTTGAGAAGGCGGATGCTTTTTTGGGAGAGATGGCTGCTCTCGTCGATAGTCTTATCGACGAGAGAGGTAGTGGGTAGTAGGTGTTAGCTATTAGCTGTTAGGTTTGAGATTGGGCAACTTTGTTGTTGATTTTGTTTTGACTTGTCAATTGGAGATTTTGTTTATTGACGAGAAAGGTACTAAAAAGTAATTATTTTGATTTATTCTCTTTGGATTCTTTTGTTTTTTCTTGTTCTTTGAGAATTTTTTTTCTTGCGAGAGATGAGCCGATGAGTAACATTGCTTCGTTTGCGTTTTCTTTTTCAACTTTTTCGATTTGTTCGGTTACATAAGATAAGACTTTTCTTTTGTTAATTGTTGGTTTTTTATTTTTGTTAGGATATTGAAATTTTGTGGCTCGTCTTATGTAGCTTCTTTCGAGTGCTCCGGCTGCACATTGTGCGATTTCTGTTGGGTTGTCGTTTAGGGCAATGTAGGATTGTATTAATGCGCTTGGGTCATAGAGTTCTCCGAATGCTTTTTTGACTTCGTTTGTTTTGTCTGGAGATTCTGTTAGAACTTTTTCAAGTCCTTTTTCTGCGTCTGTTCTTCCGAGTCGGACTGCCGTTTGCAATAAGATGTCTGCTGGGAGTTGATTTACAAGATAGTCAAAATTTTCAGTTACTGTTTTAATTAGGGATTCTCTTTCTCTTTTTTGAGTTTCAGGGACAATGTTTGCGTAAAGTTCGATATGTCGAGGAAGTCCGTTTAAATCTTTTTTTGGGTCTATTCCTTGATTTTTTGCATATTGTTTGAATGATTCTACTTGTGTTCTTAGTTCAGATGTGTCTCCGAGACTTTGGACTGTAAGATGATTTATCCCTGCATTTAAAGTATTTGAATAGGCGTCTCTCTCTCTTTTTGTTCTCGTATCGGGTGTTCTTGTTTTTTGAGCTTTTGCTTTTGCCATGATTTGATTAGGAGAAATAAGTTTATAAATGTTTCTATTGTGTTGTGTCTTAAGCGTGGTAACAGATTAGTTGAAGATGTCTTCTTTTTTATGGGATTCGTTTGGCTCAATTATTTCTATGTCGTTTTCGGGTTTCGGAATTTCTGGTTTGTTATATTTTTCTTTTAGTTGCTCGACTTCTTTATGTAACCCTTTTGGATTTTTCTGTAATTCTATTTTAGGTTCTGGGGATTTCTCAGTTTCAAGTTTGTGGACAAGCTCAGAGATTGATTTGGCAGCATCGGCGTTTACTGAGATTGAATCGATGCCTTGTTTTACGAGGAATTCTACCATTTTGGGTTTTGAACCGGCTTGTCCGCAGATTGATGTTTCTATTTTGTGTTTTTTGCATTCACGGATTACTCTTGAGATTTGTTTTAGGACTGCCCAGTTCATTTCGTCGTAGATGTTTTGGACTTCTTCGTTGCCGCGGTCGATTGCTAATGTGTATTGTGTTAAATCGTTTGTTCCGAAAGATATGAAGTCGATTTTTTCTTCGCAGATGTCTTTGATTAAGATTACTGCGGCTGGGGTTTCAATCATGACTCCGAATTTTACGTTGTCCATTTTTAGTTCGTTGAAAATTGCTTTTGTTTTTTTGATTTCGTCGATGGAGATTACTTGTGGGAACATAACTCCGAATTTGTGTCCTTTGTCTGCGAGTTCTTTAATTGCCAAGAGTTCTGCCTTGAGGATTTTTGGATGCTTGAGTGAAAATCGGATTCCGTGGTCGCCGAGCATTGGGTTTTTTTCGATTTCTTTTGGGGCGCCTTCGAGGTTGGAGTATTCGTCGCTTCGGATGTCTGAGCTACGGACCCAGATTGGTTTGTTGATGAATTTGTCTGCTATTTCTTTTAGTCCTTTTGCGAGCATTGCTTGGTATTCGTCGAGCTTGTTTTCTTTTTCGTAGGCAATCGGGTGTTTGCCTGCGGTTGCGATTAGTCCTTCTAGTCTAATTAGTCCGATTCCGTTTGCTTGTGTTTTTGCGGCTCGTTCTGCGAATTGCGGGAGGTCGACCATAACTTTGATTTTTGTTTTTGTTTCGACTACTGGAAGTATTTCGATTGCTTTGTTTTGAGCTTTTCCTGCGAAGACTTTTCCATGGAAGCCATCGATTGTTATTTCGTCGCCGTCTTTTAGGATGTCGAGTGCGTCTTGTGCCCCGACGATTGCTGGGATTCCCATTTCTCGTGAGACGATTGCGGCGTGTGCTGTTACTCCTCCTTCTGTTGTCAGGATTGCTGCGGCTTTTTGCATTGTGACGACCATGTCGGGGTTCGTCATTTTGGTTACGAGGATGTCTCCTTGTTTAACTTTATCGAGGTCGTCCATTGAATGAATTATTTTGACGATTCCCGACGCTATTCCTGGGGATGCTGCCATTCCTTTGGTTAATAATTGTCCGTCGATTTCTGTTGTTTCTTTGTTTGGTTTTTTTAGGGTTGTGATTGGTCTGGTTTGGAGGATGTAGATATTTTCGTTCTCGATGGCGAATTCGATGTCTTGTGGTTTTTTGTAGTGGTTTTCGAGTTTGATTGCATATTCGGCGAGTTGTTTTATTTCGTGAGTTTTTAGGACCCGTTGTTTTGATTTTTCGGGGGTTAGTTGGATTGTTTTTGTGAGGCCGCCGGATGTTCGGATGATTGCTATTTTTTTGTCTGAGATTTTTTCTTCGGTTATTTCAAGGGTTGGTGAGATGGTATATTGGTCTGGTTTTATTTTGCCGGAGACGATGCCTTCGCCTTGTCCAAAGACTGCTTCGATTAAAATTTCGTCGTCGTTTTTTACAGGGTGTCGTGAGAATATTACGCCAGATTTGTCTGAGTTAATCATTTTTTGGACGATTGCTGCTATGCCGACTAATCCTTCGAATTCTTTTTTCTTTCGGTAGTAAATTGAACGGGCGGTGAAGATAGAGGCGAAACATTCTTTGACTTTTTGGATTAGTTCTTTGTTTCCTTTGATGTTTATGAATGATGATTGTTGTCCGGCGAATGATGCGTCTGCTTGGTCTTCTGCCGTCGCTGATGAGCGGACCGAGACAAAGAGAGGTTCTCGTGATGATTTTAGGATTGATAGTGCGCCGGGGGAGTTTTTGATTTCGTTGAGGTCGACGTTGAAGTTGTCGTAGGCTTCGGTGATTTCGGCTTGTAGGTTTTGTGGCATTTCGGCTTGTATGATTAGGTCTCGGATTTCTTTGGCTTTTTTTGTGAGGTCTTTGGTTTCGTCAACTTTGATTTGGTTTAGGATGTCTTTTATTTGTCGTTCGAGTTTTGCTTCTTTTATGAAGTGGAAGAATGCGTCTGTTGTGATTATGAAGGCCTGAGGGACTGGGAATTTTTCGTTGAATATTTCACCGAGATTTGCGCCTTTGCCGCCGGCGAGCTTGAGGTCTTTTTTAGAAAGGTCAGAGAGCCATGCGATGTAGTTATCACCCATTACAATTCCTAATGTTTCTATTATTTAAATGTTAGGAATTGCGCTTGTCGCTTTTCGCTTTTCGCTTGTTGCAGTTTGATTGGGATAGTTTTTTATATTTGATTATTGTGTTTTTTTAATGAATAAAAGAAATGTTGGGTTGTTTTTTGTTTTGGCGAGTTTGTTTATATCTTCTTTTAATATTTTTTTTACTGGTGCGGTTGTGGGGGCGGGTAGTGTTTCTTTGAGTTTGGTTGCTGTTGTGTTTTTTATTGTTGGGGTCGTGTTGATTTTTACTGGGGCGACTTTGGAGACGTTGGTGGTTGCTGAGAATACTGTTTCTCCATTTGAGATAGTAAAGAGGATAGAAGATGTTGCAGGTGTGGATGTTGTTGTTGTTGATACTTCTTTGCTTGGTGCTTATAGCGTAGAGGGTGTTCGTGATTTAATGGGTGATTTGAAAAAGTATGGTGATGGTGCGATTGTTAGTGATTCTGTTTTGGGTGAATTAAGAGGGACTGTGAAGAATTTGCGGGACCCTGTTCTTAAACATAGTGTTGCACCTGCTGAAGGTTATGAGAAGCACAGGGAAGAGGCGAGGGGTTATTTAGAGAACAGCAAGAAGGCTTTTTATTATGAGGAGATTATTCCGATTATTTTAGGGGAGAAGAAGGCGCCGGGGTCTAGACATGAGGCTGCTTCGTATGTTGCTGCGACTAAAAAGTTGATTCGGTATGTGGAGGAAAGTGGCAAGGAATTGAATAGGGAGAATTTGGTTGATGTTGCGGAGAGGCATTGGAAGGTTTCGGAAGTTGATGTTGATGTTTTTGCGGCGGTGCTTGCTGAGGCGAAAAGTGGGCGGAAGGTTGTTATCGCTGAGAGGGATGTCGATTTTGAAGATGCTGTGAGAGAGGTTAAGAAGGCAGACCCTAAATTAGGTTCGTTGATTAATTATGTTAATTGTTATAGGGAGGCGGCTTGACGCGGTGTAATAGTGTAATGGTATATTGGTGTATAGTATATTTGTATAATGTTGGGAAGTTTTGGGAGGGGAATTTGGAGAGGGGGAAAATTTAGAGAAGGGGGGAATTTGTGGAGAGGGGAATTTGGAGAGCTTCGCTCTCATATACAAGGCGGCTTCGTCGCTCGGGGCGGTGATGGATTTAAGTATGTTGTTTAATATATAGGTTGTAATATAGTATGTTGGAGTATATAGGTTAGGGCCAAAAAAAAAGCACGTCCAAATGGAGAGGTGCTTTTTTTGTTGTGTTATTTGTTATCTGCGGTGGCATTTGTTATTGTTGGGTTTTGATTGTCTGCGGTTTTTTTTCCTTTTTTTCTTTGGCCGGATTTTTTTCCTTTTTTCCTTTTTTAGTGGTCCCCCACATTTTGGGCATTTGGTGACTGTTGATTTTACTTCGATGGTTCCGACCTCGCAGAGTGGGTGGTTGATGCATTTCTTTAACATTACAGTCGTCCTTTCGTTTTATTTTCCTTTTTGTTTCTCTCTCAAGTTGTTGCTGAATTGTTCCAGTGTTTCCGTAGGCTGATTGTGAATGTCGCCAGAACTGCTATAGTTACTGTGCCTGCGAGGTACATTGCAGGTCCTGGGGTTTTTGGAACGTGTTTTATCCATGCGACTACTAAGAATGGTATGGCGATTGAAGAGGCGATAAATAGCCAGCCATATGAGCGCATGAATTTGAAGAAGTTCCACGCAAGGTGGATTATTAGTAAGAGGTGGGGAAATGGGAGGACGCCGTTGATTTTGACTGGATTTCCTCTGAATATGCTGATTAGGATTTTTATCAGGGCGTCAATCACTCCTATTTCCTGAGGTATCACGTTTGCTATTTGGTCGGCGACGGGTGCCTTGAATATTTCTAATGTACCGAAACCGCCGAGGACTACCCATGTAATTGGGATATAGAAAACGAGGTTGAAGGCTATTGTGAGGAGGCTTCCGGCTCTCTCGCTGTTGGGGTAGAAACCGTGGCCGATTGCGCTGATGACTGATATTGCTGAGATTGTCGCAAAGACCAAGGTCATTGTTCCATATTCTGCTCCGAGCGTCTTGAGGTGAAAAGCGAGTATGCCGAATCCGAGTGCTGAAAGTAGCCAGGCTAGTGCGTATCTGTTGAGTGTTCTGAAGAAGTTTGAGTTTATTAGCAGAAGGATGGTCACTGTTGCACTGATTACGGCGAGAGTGTACGAGATTGCCGATGGCGTTGTTTCTCCTGACGCTTTAGTTACTACGCCGATTGTTGCGCAGATTACAGTCGCGCCAAGAAATGTCATAAATGATTTATTCATTTTTAGTCTCCTAAAATTAGTGGGAAAAGGTCGGACAACCTTGGTGATTATCCGACCTGTTAATCCGGGACGTTATTGATTAGGGTTAAAAGCGTTCATGATTGTTGTGACGTCGGTGGAGGTAGTTGCTACCTCTTCTTTCATGGCGGCTCTTGCCGTTGTTGCCGCTGTCGCTTTTTCCTCTACTTTCTCGGCGTTTTTCCCTATATATGTTCTTGCCCTTGGTAGTAATTTTATGCGTGCGTCTACTAGGGAGTCCGCACTTGTACTACATCCACTTAGGGTTACTACAAATACTACTACCAATACTAAAATTAGGATACTTTTTGAAGTGTTCATTTTTGTTCCTTTCTCGATAAGAAATGCAATCCTTTAGAAGTTTAGAGCGTACGTCCATTTACGTTCATACATTCATTATCGCCCCTCCAAAAGGATTTGTTAAATTTGTTAGGGTTACCTCCTTTCTGGTTAAAGGTTGTTAGTTTTTGTTCTTGTTCTTCTTATGTTGATTTTTCTTTTAGGGCTTCGTTGTGAGTTTCATCTGGGTCATTGATTCTTTCAGCGGGGTTTGGGTTTTTGTTAAATTCAGTGAGCAACCCAAGGGTAAGTCCAATAATAAATCCAGAGGCAAGTCCAACGATAAGCACAATGAGATCCGCAGTGAGAAGCCCAAAAAAAATTCCAAAGATAACTCCAAGGATAACTCCAAAGATAATCCCAAAGATAACTCCTTTTTTTGTTTTGGGGTTTGTGAGGTTTTTGAATCCGTTTTTTTTCCATGCGATTGCGCAAATGGCTGTTAGGCCGATGAGGCAGCATGCTATTAGGAAGAGCGGGACGATTTGGAGTTGGTATATTGAGGTCGGGGTTTTTCCCAACCCGATGAATTTCCAGCAGCCGATGATGTAGAAGATGAAGGCCGTGGAGGTTGCGATGGCGATTGGGACAAGTGTGAATCTGAGTTTGTTTGCCCATGTTTTGCTTTTGCCGTAGCCGAGTCCGATTATTAGGGTGGCTATAGCTATTCCGATTGTTAGAAATATATTGTTCATGGTGATTATCCTTTCAGAAGAGAATGTTTGGGTTAATGTTTGTGAAATACCTTACAATTAGGTATTTTGGTGTTAATTTTATATAGGAATAGAGATGTCTCTAGGAAATTTTCTTTTGGAGATACCTTTTTCTTTAGGTATTCCTTTGGTTTTCCACGTTTTGTTTCTTGTGTGTTTCTGAATTCAATTTTTTGATTGAATTGTTGTTGCTTGATTTCTTTTGATACGTGATTTGTTAATTTTTTTAATGTTTGAATGTGAGTTAGTTATTAGCTGTTAGCCATTAGTTATTAGGTGAGACGGATTAATTTTTTCCAGCCTTTGTCGTATTTGACTTCTTCGATTTTGATTAATCCTTTTTTTTGTAGAGAGTTTTTGATGTTGGTTCCTTTTCTTGCTGATAAGTTGGTTTGTCGGTATACCTCTACTGTGCTCAGTGTGTGAGCGGGATTTTTTTGCAAGAATTCGATGAAGACTTGCTCGTCCGAATTCAGGGAATTCGGAGGTAACAGGTGACAGGTGACAGGTGACAGGTGTTCTGTTTGTATACACTTAGGAGTGACATTATTGTTTTTAAATGTTGTTGTTAGTTGGTTTTCGAAGACTTTGTTGATTACTTTGATTATGTCTGAGGTTGTATAGTTTCCTTGGGCTTTGCTTTGTTCTAAAATTTTTTCGATTTGTTCGAGTTCTATTCCAGCTTTTAGATTTTCTGTGATGAATTCGTGGATTGCTTTTTGTGTATCAGTGAAGTTAGTTAGTGATTTGTCGTCGCTGATTGTGGTGCTAACGCTTTGTGAGGTGATAGGTTTTTGTGTTTGTTGGTTTTCGATTGCCTTGTTAAATTCTTGGTCTGCGCTTCGCGTGGTATTTAATATTTGGTATTTGGTATTCGGATGGAGTGTTTGGGATTCAATTGCTTTGTTGAATTCTGGGTCGATTTTGTTTTCGTAATCTTGACTTAATCCCATTGCTTGCATTCTTGATTTGATGTTTTCATCTGTTATTGTTTGGTTTCGTATTTCAACATAAGGGACTTCGATTAGGAATGGCAAGGTATACCGTTCTGCGAGTTTTACTATTGCGCTTCCGACAGGTAGTTGGGAAAAGTAGTGGCGGCTTTCTCTTAACTGCATGATTTCGCTTATGTCATAGATGTCTTGTGGCAGTTGTTGTTGGAAGGCTATGTGGCATGCGGAGTTACCTTTGACGGTGTCTGAGATTTTTGAGACGTGTTGGTCGAGGCAAATTAGGCTTGTTCCGTATTCTCGCATTTCTCGGTAAATCATATCGGTTACCGTTTCGTTTGTGAAGTTTGTTGGTTTTTTCAGGAAGATGTTGTGGGCTTCGTCGACTATAATTGCGTGATCGAATCTTTGGTTTACTGCATTTTGTTTTGCTTTTTTGAGTTTGTAGATGTATGTTAGGATGAAGTCGCAGAAGAAAGTTTTTTCGATGCTTCCGAGCGAGTTTAGTTCCATTATTACTTTTTTATCGAGGAGTTCTTCGACGGAGATGCTTTTTTCGCCTTTGTAGTTTACTGTTTTTCCGAATTCTCCGAAGGTCATAACTGTTGCGACTCTTAGTGCCGATTCGAGCCAGCCACCTTCTCTGCCTTGTGTTTTTTCTAATTTTTCTTCGAGGCGCCATTTGATGTGGTTCCATGTTGGGTAGTTTTCTGAGCCGTGGTAGATGCCCCATTCTTTGAAGGCTTCGTCGAGGGTTTCGAGGATTACTTTGTGGACGCCGAAGGATGCGGAGAAGCATTCTGTTAGAAGGTCGGATAGGACATTTATCCATTCTTTTGGGGCGACGCCTTTTGGTGGTTGGTTTATGTTTGTTTTGAATAGGTTGCTGACTTTTTCGTCGCCGATGGTGAATACGAGGATTGAGTTGTCTTTTGTGATTAGTGGACGGAAGGATTTTTTCCAGTCGAAAATTAGGTATGGTTTTTTGTGGGAGTTTAGGGCTTCGATTATTTTGAATGCGAAAGTCGTTTTACCAGAGCCGGACATTCCTGTGATGCAGATGTGTCGTGGCCAGTCTTTTTCTCTTAGTGTTAAGTCGAATAGTTTTTTGTTCGCGTAGCTGATTGTTGCGAGATGGTAATCACCGTCGATGACTTCTTTTTTTGGCGGTTCGAGTAAGACACCTTTGTCGAGGAGTTTGTTTAGGTTTTTTTGGTAGAGGGTGTTTAGGAGGTGGACGATTTCATCTCTTTCTTCTCTGCCGTCAGCGACGCTGTATTGGAAATATATTTCGTCGATTTTTTTCCCGAAGATAGGTCTAAGTTTGTTGCAAATTTCTTCGATTGCTAGTGGGTGTTGTAATGTCATGTTAGATGTCGGTTTGATTTATTTGAGCGTGTCCGTATGTTCTCCAAGCTAGTTCTGCGTTAATTAAATTAACTAGTCTAGCGTTTATTTTTAGGAATCTTTCTGCATAAATAGGTGTATCTCTTCTTCCGGTTAATGTATGGTATTCTGCGATTTTGTCGCAGACTTTTGAAACAACAGTTCCTCTTATTCTTCTTATTTCAATTAAATCTTCGTCGGAAAGATGTTTGTGTGTTATTCTTGAGTGGGTGGAATATGCTTTTCGTACTCTCTCATCTTCTCTTTGAAAATATTGACGAAGCTTTGCTATTTTTTTATCATCCATTTTATTCCTCCAGAATTTTGCCTATCATTTCGGCTCGGGATTCTTTTTCGCTTAGTTCTTTTGTGTCTTCTCGGAGTTCTTTTTTTAGAAGAGCGATGTCTCGCCAGCAATTTATTTTTTCGTTGAGTTGGAGTTCTGAGATATCGATTTGTTTTTTTCGAAGTTCGGCTCGTTCTCGTGTGAATTCTGAATCATCTTCTCCTTTTGGTGCATTTTCTAAAAGAAAGTTGTGGATACTTGCTTTCATAGTTTCTCCTTCTTTGATAAATCTTTTACTTAGTATTTCTCTTTGTTTTATCATGTCGTTAATTTCAATTACTAAGTCTTTTAGAGAATTTAGTTTCGCTTTTCCGACGGAGTCGATTTTCCCTGAGGTATTCCATATATTTTCAAATGGATATTTCTGAGGTATTCCGTTTCCAGTTGGGTTTTCCATGTCTTATTTAGAAAAAAGGGGTTTATAAAGTTTTTGGTTGTTGTTACTTGGAAGTTGAGACAGATTTAATAGTTTTTATTGAGATTGTGCAGGGCATTCGTGATTTTGTGGCTTTGATTAATTTTCGTGTTTCAATTTCTGCTTTTGGAGTTTTGACGCCGATGATAAGTAGGGTTTGGTTTGGTTTTATTAGTGCGGCTCGGCCGGCCGTTTTCCCAAAAGATTGGGACATTCCGGTTTGCATACGGTCGGCTCCGGCTCCTGTAAGCATTTTGTTTTCTCGGAGGATGTGGTGTGGGTAGATTTTTACTTCGAGGTAGAATTCTTTGCCGAGTTTTA
>CAZUXN010000011.1:0-18466 GCA_964624735.1 Candidatus Woesearchaeota archaeon
GTGCTTTTGAAGTTTAAGGGAGAGAATATTTTGGTTGATTGTGGGGAGGGGACGCAGCGGCAGTTTCGGAAGGCGGGGTTGAATCCGTGTAAGATTACGAAGATTTTGATTACGCATTGGCATGGGGACCATGTTCTTGGATTGCCTGGTCTTTTGCAGACTTTGAATTTGAATGGGTATAATCGGAAGTTGGAGATTTATGGGCCGAAGGGGTCAAAGGAGTGGGTTCGGCAGTATTTTGATTTGATTGGTCGGAAGGGGCAGGATTTGGATGTTCGAGTTTCGGAATTCGGAATTCGGGGTGTCGGAGTGTTTGGGGTTATTTTTGAAAATGATGAGTTTTTTATTGAGGCTGCGGAGGTTGAGCATGATTGTCCGGCGGTTGCTTATTCTTTTGTTGTGAAGGAGAAAGTTCGGTTGGATAGAGAGAAGTTGGCGAAGTTGGGGTTGCCGAATTCGCCGTTGATTGGGGAGTTGGCGAAGGGGAAGGTTGTTGAGATTGGGGGGCAGAAGGTTGATGGGAAGAAGTTGGTTTACAAAGAGAAAAGGAAGAAGATTAGTTTTGTGATGGATACTCGGTATTTTGATGGGATTGTTGATTTTGTTCGGGGTTCGGATTTGTTGGTTTGCGAGGCGACTTATTCTAAGGAGGAGCAGGAGCTTTCTGAGAAGTATGGGCATTTGACGTCGGTGGATGCGGCGAAGATTGCGAAGAAGGCGAAGGTTGGGGCTTTGGTTTTGACGCATTTGAGTCAGAGGTATGATGAGATTCCGAAGGTGATTCTTAATGAGGCTAAAAGTGTTTTTGAGAATGTGAGGGTTGTTGAGGATTTGGATGTTGTGGAGTTGTAAATAGTTGTAGAGCTTTGAGAATTATTGTTTGCGAAATTAATTAGACAAAACGTTCTATGTTTTAGTGGCTGGAGAGACATGATGCTTTGCATCACGTTTTTCGCTTTTCGCTTGTCGGGATTTGACAAAGCTATTGCTGTAAACAAAGATTGTTAGAATGCGTGTCGTAGTGAAATTAATTTGACAAACACTAATTCTATGCTTTAGTGGCTGGGGAGATGAAAATTATTGTGTCTCCTCGGAGGAACGTCAGGCCGTAGCTTGTTGTTTGTTCTCCGTTTTCAACTTCTTTCGCGTTGTCGAGGACCACGTTGATGTGGATGTCGAATGCGAGAAGAGTCCCGACAAATTGTTTTCCGTTTTTCAGCTGCACTAAAATCTCTTTACCTTTTGCTGAATTCAGCAAATCCAAAGGTCGGTCGATTCCGTTTACCATAAGGATAATCGATTATTTGGGTATTTAAATATTTTTATAATTGGGAATGTTTTTATATGGGGTTGCGTTGTAATTTTTATGAGGTGGTATTCGATAGTTTCGCTGTTTTCAAATAGCCGTGTGAGGTTTTTGTTTGGGTTTGTCATTGTTGCTATTATTGTTGCGGCTGTTCTTACTTTTATTGAGATTTCGTTAAAGAAGAAAAAAATAAGTTTGGCGGAGAAAGAGGCTGAGGATATTCCTATTAGTGAAATGCAGAAATTTTTGAAGAGTGATAAGATTCCAAGGGAAAAATTGGATTTTGTGGACAAGACGGCGAAGGAATATTTTAGACGAATATATGGGACGCCTGTTAGTATTGATTATTCTATTTTAATTGAGCGATTCGAGAAAAATAGTAGGAAGGAGGAAGTTGTTTTTTGTAAGGCTATGTTTGGTAGTTATTATTCTGATAAAGAATTGACTAATAATCGTGTGATGATGTTAGGTAGTTTGTTTGTTGATATTGTTAATGGGAAAAAGAGGTTAGATGAGATTCCGAGGTCACATTCTGTTTTTGAAAAAGTTGAAGGATTTTTAAGTGGTTGCTGGAGAGTTGTTGGGCAAACAAAACGTAAGGTAATCAAGGGAAGTCAAGTTCAAAGGATGAGAAAAGTGGGAGACATCGAAAGAGGGAAATTGTTGAAGATTAATAAAAAAAAAGAGGAAGATGATTTGAGTTTTGAGGGCGGTGTTGCTTCGAGAATTGTTGATAGAGCAAAAAAATTATATTGATAAGGTTTGTGTTTTTGATGTGTAGATAAATAATTAAACTCTTTCTTTCTTGGGATGTTATGAAGGGGAAATGGTTAATAATAAATGCGTTGGTCTTGATTGTTATTATTTTAGTATTTGGTTGGATGCTGTGGAGTTTTTCTTTAAAGAATATTGCGATTGAATCTGAAAAATGTGTTGATGTAAATAAAGTTTCAAGTTTTAGTTACGATTCGTGTTATGACGCCTATTCTGAAACTATTTTTCTTGAAATAAAAAGAGGTAGAGATGATTATGAGATTAATTTTTTGGAGGTTTCGTTTTTTGATTTTGATGCTCAGTTTTATAAATTGACTGATGTGCCGATTATGGGTGGATCGCAGGCATATAAGATTCCTGCGGGGAAGAATCCGCAGAATCTTGATATAGTGTTTGATATTATTAAGAATTTTTCTGCGCCGATTTGTGATGAAGCTAAGAGGGTTTTTGTGAGATATTGTCCGGCACGAACTAATGTGGATGAATTTAATGTAAGCATAAGTCCTTTGGAGGGAGTTGGCGCGGATGATTATGTAGAGATTATTAAGGGTGTTTCATTGAATTCAGATGTTTTTGATTTGAGTTTGGTTGATAGAGAAAAGATTTGGGAATCTAAATGTAAGTCTGATTGGAAATGTGATGAGTGGGAAAATTGTGTTGATGGGATTCAGAAGAGAAAGTGTGAAGATGTTAATAAGTGTTTTGTATCGACGGATATTCCATTGAGAATGAGGTATTGTGATGGGACTTGTGTTGAGAATTGGGAATGTAAGTGGTCTAAGTGCAGCGAGGGATATACTATTCCTACATGTAAAGATTTGAATGATTGTAGAACTTCTTATAATATTCCACAAAAGTTAGAATGTGATTTTGGGAACGAGTGTGTTCCTGATGTTAAATGTGGTGAGTGGACGAATTGTGAAGTTAATTATAATTTTGTAGATTTGATAGGGAATGAAATAAATAATCTTAAGGGTGTTAAATCTCGGATTTGTGAAGATAAGAGTTCTTGTATTGATTTAAAGGAGGAGGTAAGAAATTGTTCTGTTGATGTGGATATTTATATCAAGAAGTTTACTCGGTGTGGGACGGAATTTGTAGGGGTTTATAATAGATTAAATAATAATTTGATTGCAAGGGTTAAGGAAGGGACTGGGGAAAATCCTTATATAGATATTTATTTTGGTGATAAAGGTGATGGTGCTTATTGTGATTATTGTTATGATGGGATTTTAGATGGGGATGAAACTGGTGTTGATTGTGGTGGTAGCTGTATATCTTGTGATGAGAAATATATAGTAGGTGATTTTGTGACTAAGTCTTGGTGGGATAGGTTTTGGGATTGGATTTTTGGGAGATAGTTTTTATGGTTTTAGTTTTGAGGTCATGGCTCTGGAGAGTGCTGACCTCTCGACCTCCGCCTCATGAGAGCGGCGCTCTACCGCTGAGCTACAGAGCCATAATTATGATTATTGATTTTGGTTTAAAAGAGTTGCTATGCTTCAATAGTTTTATATAGGATATAGGATATTATTTTTTATGGCTATTGTGGATGCTGTTGGGAATTTGACGGAGGTTATTTATGTTTTGTCGCCAGAGATTGCGAGGAGTGTTGGTGGGCTTATTACTATTTTAAAGGCAGTGGGCGTTATTGCGATTGTTTATATTATTTATGTTGTCGTGATGGGGGTGCTTGATTTTCGTTCGAGAAGGAGGATGAAAGTTATTGAGAAGAAAGTGAATGTGATTGATAAGAAATTGGATAGATTGTTGAAGTTTAAGAAAAAGTGATTATTCTTTTTTTAAGATTATTTCTATGACTGAGACGTTGACGAGTTTTCCTTCTTTGTTTTCGAATTCTTCGCTGCCGATTGAGACGTTTTTTACCGAGACGTTTTTATTTTCAAGGAATTTTCTTCGTGCTACTTCTGCGACGTCGACACCTTTAGAAATGAATTTTCCTCGTGCTTTGACTGTTACTTCTTCGGCACCGTTTCCGAATTGCATGATTACTCCTGTCACATAATTCATAAATGGTTTGCCTCCTATAAAAATAGAGTTCTCTTTGGATTTACTGGTTTCTTCTGTCATGTTATTGTTCTGTGTCGTCAATGATATTTTTTGTGTTTTTATTGATACGTGCAATGTAGCCGGCGATTTTGTTTCGCATTTTTTTACTTGGAAGGATACTCCCGAGTGCTTTTTTATTTTCTTCGAATGTTTTTCCGAATGATTCGTTTGAATTTTTGATTAGTTGTCTTGATGTTCTTTTGATTAGTGTTGACTTGATTCTTCCCATAGTTAGTCGTGTTGATTTGGGTTTAAAAGTTTATGGTTCTGTGTTTTTTAGTTTATCTATTTTTATGAGTTTTTTGTAGGCATCGATTGTTTCGTTCATTTTTTTTGTTGGTTCTCCTAATGTTATGATGCTGTAGGTGAGGTTTGAGATTTTTGCCTTTTTGTAGCATTTCATTAGTTCGTCTTCTGTTATTCTTTTTTTGTTGAATGCGAAGAGGAGAGTTGTTCCGGATTCTGATTTTATTTTTGCTATTACTTTCTTTTTGTCAACTTCTTCGATTGAGATTATTTCTGTGTTTTGTTTTTCGAGGAAGTTTTCGATTTTTTTTAGGAAGGATGGGGGGATAGATCGCTTCGCTGGTAGATCGCTTCGCTGGTAGATCGCTTCGCTGGTAGATCGCTTCGCTGGTAGTTGCGCTTTGCTCGTTGACGTGTCCTGTGGTGTTTTGAATATTGGCTCGATTTGTTTTTGTGGTTCCGGTTTTTCGGATGTGAAGGCGTATTTCCATATTATTTTGTCTTGTTGTTTGAATGGGATTGCGAAGTCTTTGATGTTTCGGAGGGCGACTCGGATAGATGGTTCTTCGTTTTCGTCTGTTAGGGTTTTGTTTTGTTTTAGTTTTAGTAGGGCTTCTTGTTCGATTGATTTTAGGTTTTCGGTGTGGTCTTCGAGTTTTTGTTCTTGGCCTGGGATTAAGTAGAGTGGGGATGAACCGACTCGCATATTGGAAGTTTTGATTTGTTTCGAGTCGAGGAGTTCTGATAGGATTGCTGATGTGAAGACCGGTTCCATTTCGATTGTTTTTGCGATTCGGACAGGGAGGGATGGGCCGGCTATTCTTAGGAAGGAGATTATTTTATTTTTCTTTTCTTGGACGTCTATCATTTGATTTAGAAATGATTTGTGGTTATAAATATTTATGTTCGAGTCCATTTGACTTCGTAGTAGGAAACGTCGCCTTCTTCGTCGGCGATTGCGATTAGGAGGTTTTTCTTTGTTGAGTGGGCGACTCGGTTTTTTGCGGAGAATTCTTGCCATGTCATTTGTTTGTTTTCGGCGACGGGGAAGCAGAGCCATTTGGAGTGGGATTGGGTGACCTTTTTGCCTTTTTCATAAACGCGAAATTCTGCTCCGAATTTTAGAGCGGATTTTACGATGTATCCTTTTTGTCGAAGGTCTTTGAAGACGAGGTATTTTGTTTTAAATTTTTTGTCGATATTTTGGAATTTTTTTAGGATTTCTTTTTGAGAAAGTTTTTTGTCTTGGTGGTTGTAGATTTCCATTTTTTTGTCTTCGATTAGGAATAGGGCTTCTGTGAGGGAGTATAGGATTTTTTCGCCGAGTTTTTCTCCGAAGCGGGATTTTGCGAAGAGGGATTGGGCTTCGGCTGTGTTTGATGTGATTCTTTCCGAGATTAGGGTTGCTTTGATTGTTGTCATGTTATATAGAAGGTGTATTGGGTTATAAAGTTTTTTAAATGGGATTTTTGTAGTTAAGTTGAAGCCCTGTAGTGTAGTTGGTCAAGCATATGAGGTTCTGGACCTTGTGACCCAGGTTCGAATCCTGGCGGGGCTATTCATGATTAAGTATAAAAGAAATATTTGCCTAAGTGTTATAGGGGGATAATTCGGGTGGAGGATTTGGCGAGGGGGAAGGGAAAGATAATTCCTTGGAAGAGGTGAGGTTTAATGTTTCAATTAAAGTTTTTTAGAAATATAATTTCCGCCTGCAAAAAGAGTATTCCAGACAATTTCAACAGCACTATAAAACGGTCGCAACCACTTTTTTGTTTCTGGTTGACTAAATTTTTTAATTGCCACGTAATCTGCAAGCAAATAAGGAATTGTTGCAATCCCCAAAGTTATTGCACCGGCAAGATTATCTTCAAGAGTTATTGGTGCTTCATTCTTAACTGTTAAATAATTCCAATATGCCATGTTTACTGGAAAATACATTGCGGTAAGTAAAACTGTATTAAACAAGGTGTGAGATACTTTATTCTCTTTTAATCGTTTCCAACCCCTTGCAACCTTATCAGTAGCCTTTGTAGACCATTCAATCATTTTTGGAGCTAAGTAACTATATATAACTGCTGCTGATGCTGTAAATGCCAAATCTCTTGGACTTACATTAGGATCTTCTGTAAATTGTTTCGCAATAATGTCTCCCCCCACAGTTCCAACTGCGGAAGAGAGATAATTAGTAATTATTGGGTATTTTGTATACATTTTCTCATACCCCCCTCTTGCTATCTCAAGCCCTGACTTAGTTGTACGATACGCACCTTTAGTAATTTCAGCAGTGCTACCAACAAAACCTTTCAGTTTATCTTCTAAGTTCGATTTTGTCATAGAATTATAGGATATATTATAATAATAAACTTTATTACCTTATTTTTTAACATAATAACAATATTTATAAACTATGTATTATTAAGTTAAATTATGGAATTAGATGCCCTTGATAAGAAGATATTGGCAGTTCTTGATGAAGATGCGAGACTTACAGAGTCAGCTATAGGAAAAAAGGTTGGAACAAGTAAACAAGTGGTAAGATATAGATTAAACAGATTCAAGGAAAATAACCTAATTGAAAATTATTACACAATGTTAAATGTTGGGAAGTTGGGATTTGACTCATATTATGTTTTTGTTCAATTAACCGGCTTAAATGTAGATAAAGAAAATAACCTATATCAAAGAATTTTAAAATTGCCTAATATTGCGTGGTTAGTTACTGGAGTTGGAAGATGGGACGTAGTAATTTTATTTTGTGCTCAAACAGTATCTCAATTTAATAAACAATTAGAAGGATTAAAAAGAATGTTTGGTTCTCATCTCCACGAGTATACTTTTACTACCCTAATTCAAGCAGAACACATTAGCTATAAATTCTTGCGACCCTCTACTACCAAATCATTAAAAACAACTCCCAAGGAAAAATTATATTCTCTAGATAAAATTAATAAAAAAATATTAAAAACAATAAATCAACATGGAAGAATGCCTGTAACTGAAATCTCTGAAATCACAAAGTTACCCGTGCATATAATTCACCATAGATTAAAAAAACTAAGAAAAGAAAATATAATTCAAGGATTTAGACCTAAAGTAAATGTGCATAAACTTGGAATGCAATGGCACCTATTATTAATTAAATTTAATTCTGTTTCTGAAGAAAGGGTGAAGGATTTTATCGAATATTGTGAAAATCATGACCATATTTATTATGTTACAAATACTGTAGGTTTGTATAATATTATGTTAGATGTTCATGTAAAAGATACAGAAGAATTTAGGAACTTTTTATTAGATATTAAAAATTCTTATGAAGATGTTATACTCCTATATGAATCAGTAGTGGTTTTTGAAGAATTAAAAATAACTTACGTTCCGCCAATAGTTATTAAAGAATAATTCTTAATTTCTCAGTAAACATTTATTAATGAGTAATCTTTTATTTTGCTGTAAAATGGCGACGAGGAAATTAAAAAACAATAAAATAAAAAAGTGTGAAATTGGTTCGGAAGCAACAATTCACCGTAGAGGAAAAAATATTGGATTAAACATTTCCCCTACTACCAACGACCTAAAACCTACTTCCAAAATGGTTCGGGTTACGAATCCTGGTGGGGCTATTAATTTGGTTTTTGAATAATTAAAAGAAAGAACACGGACGGGGCACGGAAGACACGGATGAACACGGATTTTTTTGCGGAAAACTTTATAAACGAAGATAGGAGAATATTCTTATGAAGAGAAGTTCGCGGAGATGGAAGAAGAAAGGTCAAATGCGTTGGAAGTGGCAGAGGAAGAGACTTAAGAAGGAAAAGCGGAAGAGAAAGTTGAAGAGGAATAGGTAATTAGCTTTTAGCTTTTAGGGTGGGGAAATTTTGGTGTTGGATTTATGAAGAGGCAATCTATTACAATAATCCTTATAAACTTGGAATCGTGTTTTTTTGGATGGAGCATTATGGGTCTGAGATTTGGACGGAGAAATATCGGCCTAAGAAATTTGATGATATGGTTGGGCAAGAGGAAATTATTAAGAGGGTTCGGGCGTTGGTGAATTCTATGAATATTCCGCATTTGTTGTTTGCGGGGCCGGCGGGGACGGGGAAGTCGACTTTGGCTTTGATTGTTGTTAAGAGTTTGTTTGGGGAGAGTTGGAGGGAGAATTATTTGGAGTTGAATGCGTCGGACGAGAGAGGGATTGATGTTGTGCGGCAGAAGGTCAAGGATTTTGCGAGGACGAAGGCGTTGGGAGATGTGCCGTTTAAGGTTATTTTTTTGGATGAGGCGGATGCGTTGACGAGGGAGGCGCAGCAAGCGTTGAGGAGGACGATGGAGAATTTTACTTCGACTTGCCGGTTCGTGATGAGTTGTAATTATTCGTCGAAGATTCTTGACCCGATTCAGTCGAGGGCGGTTGTGTTTCGGTTTCAGTTGTTGGAGAAGAAGGATATTAAGAAGAGGATTGATTTGATTGCAGAGTGCGAGGGGTTGTCGATTAGCGCGGATGGGTTTGATGCCTTGTATGAGGCGAGCGACGGGGATTGTCGTCGTGTTATTAATTTGTTGCAGGCGACAGCTTCGATTTCGCCGAACATTACTCCGGATTTGGTGAACACGATTGTTTCGAAGGCGAAGCCGTCTGATATTAAGGTTGTTTTGGATTATGCTTTGTCTGGGGATTTTGTTAATTCTCGGGAGAAGTTGTTGGATATTATGTTGAAGGAGTCGATTTCGGGGCAGGATGTGATTAAGGCGATTCAGAAGGAGGTTTGGAATTTGCCGATTGATAATGCGTTGAAGGTTCGGTTGACTGAGAAGACTGGCGAGGCTGAGTTTAGGTTGGTTGAGGGGGCGGATGAGTTTATTCAGTTGGAGGCGTTGATTGCTGGGTTTATTATGGCTGGGATTGGAAATGGCGTTGGTGGTTTGAAGGAGGAGGAATGAAAATTTTTATAGCATGTAGTAAATATTTTTATGATAGAATTATTCCAATAAAGGGGTTTTTGGAAGAGCGTGGGCACGAGGTCTTTTTGCCGAATTCTTTTGATGAGCCGTTTGCCGAGGAGAAATTTAAAAAGATGAGTGAGAAGCAACATATAGAATGGAAAGGGATGATGATGAGGAAGGATGAAGAAAATATTGAGCCGATGGATGGGGTTTTGGTTTTGAATTTTGAAAAGAAAGGGATTGTGAATTATATTGGCGGGGCGACTTTTTTGGAGGTTTATGTAGCGTGGAAGATGGGGAAGAAAATATTTTTTTATAATCCGTTGCCGAATTGTAGTTTTACCGATGAGTTGAAGGGAATGGCGCCTATCGTGATAAATAAGAATCTGGAGTTGATAAGATGATGAATATGGATAATGTGCCTTGGTGTGAGAAGTATCGGGCGCGGTGTTTTGCTGATGTGCGGGGGCAGGATTTGGCGATTGATAAGGTGAAGATTTTTTTGAAGAGTTTTCCGAGGAAGCGGGCGGTTGTTTTGCATGGACCGGCGGGGGTTGGGAAGACGAGTTTGGCTTATGCTGTTGCGGCTGAGAGTGATGCTGAGATTTTGGAGTTGAATGCGTCGGATTTAAGGAACAAGAAAAAAATTGGGGAGATTGTCGGGCCGGCGTCGAGGCAGAAGAGTTTGTTTAATAAGGGGAAGATTATTTTGGTTGATGAGGTTGATGGGATTCATTCGGTTAAGGATAGGGGAGGGATTGGTGAGTTGTTGGTTTTGTTGGAGAGGTCGGCGTTTCCGGTGATTATTACTGCGAATGATATTTGGGACAAGAAGTTTAGTTTGTTGAGGAGGAAGGCGGAGATGGTTGCGTTGAAGGAAGTTGATTATAAAGTTGTTCTTGATATTTTGCGGGAGGTTTGTGAGAAGGAGAATTGTGCGGTGTCGTCGGAGGTTTTGATTTCGATTGCGATTAAGGCTCGTGGGGATATTCGAGCGGCGTTGAATGATTTGCAGCTTTTGGCGGGGATGGGTTCGACGGAGTTGGTTCAGGAGGTTGGGGAGCGGAATAAGGAGAGGTCGATTTTTAGCGCGTTGCAATATGTGTTTCAGAATGCGAAGATTGATGAGGAGATGTTGAGGGTTTATGATGATGTTGGGATGCCGATTGATGATGTGTTTTTGTGGGTCGAGGAGAATTTGCCGATTGCGTATAAGGGTGAGGAGTTGTGTCGGGCGATTGAGGCGTTGTCGTTGGCGGATGTTTTTCGTGGGAGAATTAGGAGGCAGAGACATTGGAGATTTATGGTTTATGAGTATTTTTTGTTGGGGGCGGGGGTTGCGGGGGTGAAGAGTTATAATAGGACCGGGTGGACGCAGTATAAGAAGCCGTCGAGGATTTTGAAGATATGGTTGCAGAATCAAAGAGCTTTGAAGAAGAAGTTGATTTGTGAGAAGTATGCGAAGTTGTGTCATATTTCTACGAAGACTACGATGAGAGATTTTTTGTTATTGCGAGTGATATTGGGTAATGAGAAAATTAGAAGAGAGTTGAAGTTGAGTGAGGACGAGGTTGGGTATTTAGATAAGGTTGTTAGTATATAGCGAAGGTAGATTATAAATATTCTTTTTGTTTTATTATATATGAATAAAAGGGAGATGCTGAAGTCTGTTGAGAGATATTTGTTTTCGTTTAGGAAAGGGGGATATGAAAGAAAAATTTTAGAAGCGATGAGTTTTGTTGACAGAAAGGATTTTGTCGACGGGGATTTTGTTTATGAGGATGTAGCTTTGTCGATAGGCAGTGGACAAACGATTTCGCAGCCGTCGACTGTTGCTCGGATGTTACAATTATTAGAGTTGAAAGACGGAGATAAGGTTTTGGAAATTGGGGCTGGAAGCAGTTGGGTTTCTTGTTTGATTGATTATCTTGTTGGGGAGAATGGTAGTGTTTTAGGGTTAGAAATTATTAATTCTTTAGTTTCGCTATCTCGTCGAAGAATCAGGAGTTTAGGATTTAGGAATGTTAAAATTTTGAAAAAAGATTTCAGGAAGGTAGAGGGGTATTTTGATAAAATTATTTTTAGTGCTGGGATTTTTTTAAAGCAGGAAAAATTTATTGAAGATTTTGCTCGTGAGCATTTGATTAGTGGAGGAATCTTGGTTTGTCCTTGCCGAGAAGGTCCGTTGATTATCTTTAGAAAAACTAATGAGGGTATTCAAAGGAGTTTTAGCAAGGAGGATTATGTTTTTGTCAAGTTAGTTTTGAAAGATTAAGCTCCACAACCTGCCGCTGCGTTGTTCGCTGATGTTGTTGTTGACCAACCGAATCCCGGTGCTGGCGTTTCTGTTTTAAACTCTGTATTACATTCTTCTGGGGCTGTGTTGAACGTATCACAAATTGCTTTAAGTAGTGAGACAGAATCTCGTCCTGCTTGTGACTGGACGCCGTTGATTATTAATGTTGGTGAACCACCTACTCGGTATTTGTCGTTTTCTGCTTTGTGGATGTCGAATTTAGGGAATCGTCCATTTAGCCATGTGGACTGGTCGTTTAGATTTGCGAGTACATTGAATTCGGCGTCGGTTCTTGCCGTGCATGTTGATAGTTTTGTTTTGTCTATTCCTGTTTCGTCGATACATGCTGCTCCATCTGCTGGGGTCCCTGTTTTTCCGAGCCAGCAAGTTAGGTAGCCTAGGAATTTGTCGTTTTGTTCTTCTTCGATGCAGTATTGTTTTAGTTCTTCTTCGACTTCTCCTTGTGATGGGTGCATTGCGTAGTAGACGAATTTGATTTGGAAGTCGATTTTGTTGCCGAGAAGTTCTGCTACTGGGAGTAGACCTTTTTCGATTTGGGTTCCGTATGGGCAGTGTGACATGACGAATGCTTCGACGATTGGTTTGTCTGATTTAGGAATTTCAGTTTGAGTTGGTTGTGTTGCGGTATCTTGAGTTGCTCTTGCTGTTAGTGGTATTACCCCTTGTGGAAGAATTATGTTTTCTCCATCTTTTGTAGCATACAGAGGACTTTCTTGTCCGTTGATGGAGAGGACTACTTCATAAAATTGTCCGTTGTCGTTTATTGATATTAATCCTGCATCTGGGTATTGTGCACTTGCGAATGATAATATTTTTTGCCCGACCTCTTTTGCGTTCATTGTTGGTTTGCTTCCGCCGGTTGCTAATACTATGATGAGAATGATTGCTAATACTATTGTCGAGAGTGCCCAGTAATTTTTTGAGAGGTCTTTTAATGTTTTTGAAAAGTTGTTCTTTTTATTAGCCATGAAAACATTAAATTGGAATTGTTTATAAATGTTTTGGACTTTGTGTCCATATGGATGTTGAAAAGAAAGTTGCTGAGACGATTGGGAAGTATAGGTTGATTGGCGACGGCGATAAGGTTGTGGTTGCACTTAGTGGTGGGAAGGATTCTACTTCTGTTTTATATATTTTAAAGAAGATGGAATATAACGTTTCGGGGCTAATGATTGATTTGGGGCTTGGGGAGTGGTCTAAGATTCATAATGAGAATATGAAAAAGTTTTGTGGGGGGTTGGGTGTGCCATTGACGATTGTTGATTTGAAGTTGGAGTTGGGGCAGGGGATTTGTTTTATCAAGGCTGTTTTGAAAAAACGGAAGGGTTTGACTGGGTGTTCGGTTTGCGGGACGGTGAAGCGGTGGATTTTGAATAAGTGGGCGCGGAAGTTGGGTGGGGATGTTTTGGTGACGGGGCATAATCTTGACGATGAATGTCAAAATATTTTGATGAATTTTCTTAAGGGGAACGTCGGTCTCGGCGCTCGTTCAGCGCCGATGACTGGAGTCGGGAGTCGCTCGTCGCAGGTCGCAGGTCGCAGGTCGCAGGTCGCAGGTTTTATACAAAGAGTTAAGCCGTTGTTTTTTGTGGCGGAATCGGAGGTTAGGAAATATGCGAAGGCGAGGAAGTTTGATATTTTGTATGACAAGTGTCCGTGTGCGTTTGGGACTTATCGGGTTGAGACTCGGGGGTGGATGTCTGTGTTGAGTGATGCTGAGAAGTTGAAGATTGTTAATTCCTTTCAGAAATTAGTTGGGAGTTTGGAGTTGGGAGTTGAGGGTGAGATGAAGATATGTGAGAAGTGTGGGGAGCCGTCGAGTGGAGATATTTGTAATTTTTGTGGGATTATTTCTAATATATAGGTTAGAGTGTATAAGATTTTATTAAGGGTGGTGAGGATGGATTTATTATGGAGATTGAGGTTGTTAGTACGCCGAATGGGATTCGGACGCTGGAGGGGGCGAAGAAGTATTGTCAGGATTTTGCGAGAGTTTGTTGTTCCGAGAAAGACTTTAGTGAAGTTAGGAGAGAGGCTTATGATTCTAAACTTGTTGAGGATAGGTTGATTAAGTTGGGGCATCTTAGTGTTTTTGATCATTTTAATATTGGGCTTTATATTAAGGGGTTGCCGAAGGTTATGGCGATGGTTTTGAATAATGAGCCGCCGCTTACGACAAGTGAGAAGTCGGCGAGGTATACGATAATGAAAGGTATTCCTGAGGGGCAGAAGGATTTATATGATAAGTGGATGGGGATTGTTCATTCGAGAATTGAAAAGTATTATCCGGAATCTAATTATCCTAAGATGTATATGAAAGATGGGAGCAGGAAAACGAAGGTTGACAAGTTGTCTCAGGAGAATGCGAGGTATATGATGAGTGTTTTTACGCCGACTAAGATGGGATATACTTTTTCTTTGAGGCAGTTGAATATTTTGGCGGATAATTTTGAATGGTTTGGGAAAGAGTTTGCTGGAGACAAGTTTAAAGGGAGGGTTTTTGAGAAGGGGATGAAGCCTTATCTTGATTCGGAGGCTGTAAAGAAGTTTAGAATTAGAGGACTTGGAGATAAGTCAAATAGGGGGGTTAAATTGTTTGGAGATGAGGTTGAGGAGTATTTTGGAAAGGACATTTATTCGACTAATTTGAAAATGAGTTTTGCTTGTTTGGCGCAGAATCATCGGCATAGGACTTTGCATAATGCGATTTTTGGAGGGCTTGAGATGGGGGCAGGGAACGGGTTTTTTGTTCCGCCTATTATTAGAGAAGATGATGAATTGGTTAATGATTGGTTTAATGATTTGGCTGATGTTGCTAAGAATGATTTTCCGCAGGCGCAGATTGTTGATGTTTCCGAAAGAGGGCTGTTTGAAGATTTGGAGATGAAAGTTGCCGAGAGGAATTGTCGCCATGCGCAGTTGGAGATAGTGAGGATGATTGATGAGCAGATTTTATTTAAGGGGGCAGGGGCTAATTCTAAATATGGAGATTTGAGGGATGCTTCTTGTTGGATTTATGGCGATGGGTGTCATAAGGGTGGTTGTGATTTTGGGGCTGATAATTATTTGAAGAGGTTGATATGAAAGGGAAGTTGGTTGTTTTTGAGGGGACAGATTGTTCGGGGAAGTCGACGCAGATTAATTTGTTGATTGAGAAGTTGAATTCGATGGGGCGGGGGGTTGTGACTTTGGATTTTCCGAATTATTCGACGCCGACGGGGAAGATTGTGAGGAGGTATCTTGATGGGGAGTTTGGTCTAGCAAATGAAATTCCGGCGAAGGTTGCGTCGGTTTTTTATGCAGAGGATAGGTTTGTGTCGAAGGGTTTTATTGAGGATGAGTTGAGCAAGGGGAATGTGACGATTTTGGACCGGTATGTTGAGTCGAACATGGGGCATCAGGGCGGGAAAATTCGTGATAGGATAGAGAGAGAGAAATTTTTTGAATGGTTGCGTGAGTTAGAGTATGAGAATTTTGGTTTGCCGAAACCGGACGCTGTTGTTTTTTTGTATATGCCTTGGGAGGTTGGGAAGGAGCTCATGAGAACGCGTGAGAGAAAGTCGGAGTTTCACCCTGGGGTTGAGAAACTTGATGGGCATGAAGGGAGCGAGGAACATATGAAGAATGCAGAGGAGTCGTATTTGCATTTGGTGAGGATGTATGGTTGGATTCAGATTGATTGCGCGCCGGATGGGACGATGGCTTCTTTGAAAACGCCGAAGGAGATTCATACGGAGATTTGGGAGAAGTTGTCATGGATTATTGATGGCAATGAGACTATTATTGACACGAGAGGGATTAGTGTTAATGAGAGGGAAAGGGTCCTTAAGATTTTGGAAAAGATGTATGGAGTTAGGAGGAGGGAGGAGGGTTGAAAGAATTGTATTTAATTTTGTATGACCATTGTTAGTGAAAATGTATAGTGGGTTACAATAATCTTTAAATAGTCTTTTAGTTAGTAGTTGTTTACACTACAAGTTATTGTGGTAAAAAGTGGTGTGAGATACAATATCTTGTATTCATTGTAAAATAATAAAAGATGGTAAGATGAAATGTCCATATTGTACGGCTTGCGAGACGAAGGTTACTGATAAACGTGATTGTGATTCTGTGACTCGTCGGAGAAGAGAGTGTCTTAAGTGCGGAAAGCGATTCACGACGTATGAGCGGGTTGAGTTGGATTTGAATGTTATTAAGAAAGATGGGCGACGTGAGAAGTTTTTGCGGGAAAAGTTGTTTGTGGGGGTTGACAAGAATTTGCAGAAGAGGCCGTTTACTAGCGAGGAGATAGATAGAGTTGTGGATGAGATTGAGGCGAATGTTTATCGGGTTGCGAAGGGAAAGGACATTAAGAGTTCGCAGATTGGAGAGATGGTTATGAGTAAGCTTAAGAAGATTGACAAGGTTGCGTATATTCGGTTCGCGGCGGTGTATCGTGATTTTGCGGATATTAATGACTTTAAGGACGAGTTGAAGAAACTGAAATAATGGAATTAAATGAGTATCAAGAAGTTTGCAAGAGAACGTCGAAAAAGTTTGACAATACGGAGATGGAGATTGCGACTTGGGGGCTTGGGATTGCGGGCGAGGCAGGAGATGTTGCGAGTTGTATTAAGAAAACCTTTGCTCATAAAAATGAGAATGTGAAGGATGGGATAAAGGAAAATATTGGGGATATGATGTGGTATGCGTCGATGATTTGTAATTTTTTTGGGTGGAAGTTGGATGATTGTTTACAGGGTAATATTGATAAGTTAAAGGAGAGATATCCGAATGGGTTTAGTTTTGTTGATGCTCAGCGAGGAGGAACGATGGTGAAGTGGGGGAGTATTGAAAGTAAAGAGGTGAAGGAAAATTGTAAAGAAGATTAGAAAGCGTGATGGGAGTGTGGTGTTTTTTCAGGAGGAAAAGATTGCTGAGGCTATTTGGAAGGCGGTGCGGGCTGTTGGAGGGGAGGACAAGGAAAGGACGAAGCAGTTGGCTGGTTTGGTTGTTGAAAAGTTGAATGGGGTTTATGGTGACTTTGGGGTTCCTGATGTTGAGGAAGTGCAAGATTTAGTTGAGAAGATTTTGATTGAGGAAGGACACGCGAAGGTTGCGAAGGTGTATATTCTTTATCGGCAGAGTCATAATGAGATGAGGGATGTTAAGGGGTTGTTTGATACGATTGAGGCTGTTGAGGATTATATTGGGTTGGATGATTGGATGGTTAAGGAGAATTCGAATATGGGGTTTTCGTTGCAGGGCCTGAATGAATATATTAAGAGAAAAATTATGTCTAATTATTGGATGAGGCGGGTTTATCCTGAGGCGATTCGTAAAGTGCATGAGGCTGGGGATATTCATATTCATGATTTGGATACATTGGGGGTTTATTGTGTTGGGTGGGACTTGAAAGATTTGTTGTGTGTTGGGTTCAGGGGGGTGAAGGGAAAAGTTGAGTGTAGACCGCCAAAACATTTTAATGCGGCGCTGGGGCAGGTAGTGAATTTTTTTTATACATTGCAAGGGGAGGCCGCTGGGGCGCAGGCGTTTTCTAATTTCGATAGTTTGTTGGCACCGTTTATTAGATATGAAGGTTTGAATTATAAGCAGGTGAAAAAGGCGATGCAGAGTTTTTGTTATAATATGGCGGTGCCGACGAGGGTAGGGTTTCAGACTCCTTTCACAAATATAACCATGGACTTGGACGTGCCGGATTATATGAGGGATGAGCATGTGATTATTGGAGGGCAGCCGCAGATTGAGACATATAAGGAGTTCAAGCCGGAGATGGATATGTTGAATCGGGCATTTGCGGAGTGCATGTTGGAGGGCGATGCTTCTGGGCAGGTTTTTACTTTTCCGATTCCGACTTATAATATTACTAAGAATTTTGATTGGGATAATCCGGAGTATGATTTGATTTGGGAGATGACGGCGAAGTATGGGATTCCGTATTTTTCTAATTTTGTAAATTCTGATATGAAGCCGGAAGATGCGAGGTCGATGTGTTGTCGTCTTCGTATTGATAATACTCAGTTGAGGAAAAGAGGTGGTGGCTTATTTGGGTCGAATCCGTTGACTGGTTCGATTGGGGTTGTGACGATTAATATGGCGAGGTTGGGTTATGTGTCGACGAATGAGGAGGATTTTATTGGTCGGCTTAATAGGTTGATGGAGTTGGTGAAAGAAAGTCTTGAGATTAAGAGAAAGGCAGTTGAGAATTTTACGAAGGTTGGGTTGTATCCTTATAGTAAGTTTTATTTGAGGCAGGTTTATCAGAGGTTTGAGCAGTATTGGAAAAATCATTTTGCGACGATTGGGCTATTGGGGATGAATGAGGCGGTTGTGAATTTTATGCCGGGCGAGAATATTGCGACGGAGAAAGGGCGAGGTTTTGCTTTGAAAATTTTGGATTTTATGAGAAATAAATTAGAGGAGTTTCAGGAGGAGACGGGGAATATTTATAATTTGGAGGCGGCGCCGGGGGAGGGAGCGACTTATAGGTTTGCGAGAATAGACAAGAAAAGATTTGGTCGGATTATTGTTGCGAACGAGGAGGCTTTTCGGAAAGGAGCAGAGCCGTATTATACAAATTCTTCGCATTTGCCGGTGAATTTTACTGATGATGTTTTTGAGGCGTTGGATTTGCAAGATGATTTTCAGTGCAAGTATACTGGGGGGACGGTATTCCATACTTTTGTTGGGGAAAAAATGACTAAGGATTCGGTGAAGAGGATGGTGAAGAAGATTGCTGAGAATTATCATTTGCCTTATTTTACGATTACGCCGACGTTTTCGATTTGTCCGATTCATGGTTATTTGGC
>CAZUXN010000012.1:0-16315 GCA_964624735.1 Candidatus Woesearchaeota archaeon
AACGCCGGAGCCATCATCAAACAAGGCTGACACCAAGGTGCCCAAAAATCAACCAAAACAGGAACATCCGAATCAAGAACTTCTTTCCGAAAATTTTCACTAGTTACTTCAATAGTTTTCGACATTTTAAATCTCCATTTAATTTATTAAAATAAATTAACTTTAAAGGTATTTAAATAAAGCGGAGTATCTAAAATACTTCCAAAAAGAAGAAGTACTCTTACCACTCCCTTATTTCATTATTAACCTTTCTCACCCAATTACTAATTATTTCCAAAACCTTCTTTTTTAAAACCAACTTATTTTTAACAGAATAAACAAAAACATACCCCCCCATACTAAGATTCTTTTGACTTCGATTTGATAATCCCTTTTCCCTAATTTTTTTTACAGCTTTTTGAGTAGTCGATAATCCAATTCCAAAAATTTTAGAAATCTGTAATGTTGTAATCTCCTTTTGAGAATTCTTTACAAAATACATTAAAATTTTATATTCTATTTTCGTAAGCCCAAGACTACATCTAATCACTTCATCCAAATCAAACTTTTTACACGCAAAACTTATCATCTAATACTACCCTCTCACCATCGAAGCTCCACACTTCGAACATTTTTTACTCATACAAGGTTGTCCCCTAATTTGCTGTTCCCTCTGCCCACACTTAGGACAAACACAAACACCACCAGGACCAGCAGCCAACGGACCACCCATTCTACCACCAGGACCTCGACCCAAACCTCTACCTCTCGAAATCGCCATTTTAAAATTACCTCCTTCTATCTTTATCGCTTGACCATTAACAATAGCACCAGCCAACTTCTTCCGCCCAGACTTCAACAGCCTCGACAAAGTAGATTGAGATATCTTCATTTTTTTCCCAGCCTCACCTTGCCCCATCTCTTCAGAATCAATTAACCTTATTGCCTCCAACTCATCAAAACTCAAAACACTCTCCTTCAAATGAACCAAAGGAACACCGGCCGGCTTAAAATAAGTCACATCCGGCCGAAAAAAAATCCTTCTGACTCTTCTTGGTCGCACCATTTTACTTAATCTCTTTCAACCTAGCTTCAATCTCGGCCTTCTCAACATTTATCTGTTCAAGTTCCTGTTTTAAAAACTCACTTTCCTGAGCTTCTGTTATAACCTGAGGCTGAACAAAATTCTGCCTAAAACCAAAACATCTACCTCGACCGAAACCTCTTCCGAATCCAGAATTTACAAACCCAGGCATATTAAAACCCGAGCAAAAACCCTGTCCTCTTCCAGTCATAGGACCCTGTCCATTAGGACCCGTTCTATCTCCTTGTGGCATTTTGTTTTTCTCCATTTTAGTTATGAATATATATTCATAATACTATTTAAACCTTTCGAATTACATCTCTTTCTCAAGCCCATACTTTCGCCAAATTCAATTAAGATATTACTCTATAATTAATACAATAAAAAAGTTTTTAAAGCACTAATTTCGATAACAAATATGGGTAAACAAGTAACAACCACAACACGGGAAGTTCGAGAAAAAGAACAGACATTAGAAACTTCCATGATGTTTGAAGAAGGAATAGAAATAAATACAAGTAGAGGAACAATAAAAATTCAAACAATAAAAATTTGGAGTTCTAGGGAATACGCTGGGGAAGGTCCTTACCAAACCATAGCAATTTTAGGAACACCTAGCAGGCCATTCAACTATAATGATATATTTTACAAAACAAAAACACCCAAAAAAGAAGAAATAGTTTCGCAACATTTTAATACCGTTAATCACTTTTGTAAACAATACTTAAGTCAAGCCTAATTACATCTCTTTCTCAGGCCCATACTCTCGCCAAATACACGCAAATTTAAAATTCTTTTTTATCTCATCAAGAGTCTCTTTCGCAACAACCCGCCCCTTATCAAAAAGATAAATGCAAACTATTCGGCGCATGCCCGCACAAAAGCATCAAACAACGGCGCCGGCCTCATCGGATAACTCTTAAACTCCGGATGCGATTGCGTCGCAACAAAAAACTTATGATTCGGCAACTCAATAAACTCAACAAGTCGACCGTTGGGACTCTTCCCCGAAATCACCAAACCATTTTTCTCCAAAACCTCATGATACTCCGGATTAACTTCATACCGATGCCGATGCCTTTCACTAACAACCAACTCATCTCCCCTCTCTCCTCTACCTTCTCCCTTCTGTAAAGATTGAAAATAAATATTCCCAACAACTGAACTTATTTTCAACTTTGCCGGGTATCCCCCAAGTCTCATCGTCCCGCCCTTATTCTCAACACCAACCTGCTCCGGCAAAATATCAATCACCTTATGTTCAACACCCGCATCAATCTCCGTCGAATTAGCATCAAGCCCACAAACATTTCGCGCAAACTCAACAACAGCCAACTGCAAACCATAACAAAGCCCAAAATAAGGAATATTATTTTCCCTCGCAAATTTAATAGCCTCAATCTTCCCCTCAACGCCAGAACTCCCAAACCCACCCGGAACTAAAATCCCATCATACCTCGACAAATCAACCTCACCACTTTTAATCTTTTTCGAATCAACCCAACAAATATTCACCCTCACATTATTCTTCACCCCCGCATGACTAAGCGCCGCAGCGACGGACAAATATGAATCCTTCAACTGAAAATCCCCAATATCCAAATACTTCCCAACCAAAGCAATATCAACCTCCGGCAACGAATCAGATATCTTCCTAACCATATCTCCCCACGCACCCCAATCCGGCTCCCGTCTCTTCTTTAAATTCAACTTCGCCAAAATCTTCTCCCCAAAATTCTCCTTCTCTAAATTCAAAGGAACAACATAAATCGTATTCGCAGTCCCCGGCCCGACAACATCCGGCGTCGAAATAATATGCGTCGACGGGATATTCGAATAAACCCCAATCTTCTTCTTCCGCTGCTCATCCAAAGGTAACTTCCCTCGACAAAAAATAAAATCCGGCTGAATCCCATTCTCCCTCAACAACTTAACCGCCAATTGCGTCGGCTTCGTTTTCATCTCATTAATATGACTCGGCACCGGCATATAAGTAACCATAATATGACAAACATTCTCCGCACCCAACTCCAACTCCATACTCTTCGCCGCAAACAAAAACGGAATATTCTCATAATCCCCAATCGTCCCACCAATCTCAACCAACACAACATCATAACCATCCGACACCTCAATAATCCTCTTCCTAATCTCCTGAGGAACATGCGGAATAAATGAAACCGTCTCGCCCAAAAAATCCCCACGCCTCTCTTTCTCAATCAAAGTCCTATAAACCTGCCCCGTCGTAATCGCATTAGTTTTAAAAAGAGGTATCTCCAAAAATCTCTCATAATTGCCCAAATCCTGATCAATCTCACCACCATCCTCAGTAACCCAAACCTCTCCATGCTCCGTCGGCCTCATCGTTCCAGCATCACAATTAATATAAGGGTCAATCTTCACCGCCGTCACTGAATATCCATATTCCTTTAAAATCCGCCCAACCGAAGCCGTCACCACACCTTTCCCAACTCCAGAAATCACACCCCCCGAAACAAAAACATACTTAGTCATCTATTCAAAAAAAATTTGAGATTATAAACATTTATATCCAAAAATATAACAATCACAAACCACCAACCTTATTAACCAACAAAAACTTTCTCCACCTATACCCAATTCTACCATTCCGCATGCCCAAACTGCACAACCAAATCAGCGTCGGTATTCGGCAAATCACACGCCCCGAAACAACTCCCCATCCAAACCATAATCTCAGCATCACACCTCTCTGACAAATAATCAACAATACAAACCGCCCACGGCTTCAACCCATCCGGCAACTGCAACAAAACCCTAAATCCCCTGCGACCTGCGACCTGCGACCTGCGACCTGAGATTTCCTTAGCAACCCGCTCCAACTCCAACTCATAATCATTCTCTAAATTCGCAATTGTATAATTCATAAAATCGCAACAAAAAATAACTTTAAGAAACTATCTATCAGAACCACAAGGAAATCCAAAATAATTAATACACCTATTAACATACTCACTATTCTTACATCAAAAACTAAAGAACTCAAATTCCTTCTAACAAAACTATCAAATAACCCGACTTCTTATTATCCAAAAGAAAAACAGCATAAAAGCCAATCCAAAAACTCAATCCTCAACCTTTAAAAATAAATCTATACTCCAATATATATGACAAACATCCGCCAACCAATCGTAACAATCGCAGGACATGTCGACCACGGAAAAACAAGTATACTCGACAAAATTAGAAAAACATCCATTCAAGAAACCGAAGCAGGAAACATCACACAAAAAATTTCATTCACAATCCTACCAAAAGAAAACATCCAAAAACGCGCCGGAACAATCTTAGAAAAATTCAAAATCCCATTAGAAATCCCTGGCCTACTTTTCATCGACACACCCGGACACGCCGCATTCACAAACCTCCGGAAACGAGGCGGCTCACTCGCAGACATAGCAATCCTCGTAATCGACATCAACGACGGGATAAAACCACAAACATCTGAAGTTCTCCAAATACTCAAAACAAACAAAACCCCATTCATCATCGCCCTCAATAAAATCGACAACATCTCCGGCTGGCAAACCAACAAACCTATCGAAACCCAAGCAACAAACGTAAAAGAAAACTTCGAAGAAAAATTCTACACAATCATAGGTGCCCTACACTCCCACGGAATCAACGCAGAAACATATTCAAAAATAACAAATTTTACAAAAAACATCGCAATCGTCTCCTGCTCTGCTCGAACCGGAGAAGGCATCCCAGAAATTCTCGCAATGATAACGGCACTCTCTCAAAAATTCCTAAAAGAAAAAATAAAAATAAAAACCCAAGCAAAAGGCGTCGTCCTCGAGGTCAAAAAAGACAAAGCCTCAAACTTTCTCGAATGCATCTTATACGATGGCAAACTAAAAAACACAGACGAAATCGCAATCGCATCCTTCGACGACCCAATCGCAACAAAAATCCGAAACATCCAAGAAGCCCAACCGCTAAACAAAGGATTCAAAACAAAAACCCAAGTCGAAGCCGCAACCGGAATCAAACTCCAAATAAATTCAAAAGAAGAAATCCTCCCGGGTATGCCTTTCCAAGTAATCACAGAAAAAAATACAATCGAACAAATCACAAAAGAATTCAAAGAAGAAATATCAGAAGAAATCAAAACAGACAAAACCGGCATCGTAGTCAAAGCAGATTCACTAGGCTCTCTCGAAGCACTACTGGTTTTATTAAAACAAAAACAAATCCAGGTAATCAAAGCCAACATCGGACCTATCTCCAAAAAAGACATATATCTAGCAAACTCTCTCCCAGAAGAAAACAAAATAATTCTCGGATTCAACATCGAAATGTCAGAAGACGCCCAAGTCGACGAAACAAAAAACATCAAAATAATAACAAACCCCGTCGTCTACAAATTAATCGAAGACCTCGAAGAATTCAAAATCGAAAAACAAAAACAAATAGAAAGAAAAAAATTAGACGAACTCCCGGCAATTTCAAAAATAACAATACTTGATTTCGTTTTCAGAAACTCAAACCCGGCAGTATTCGGAGTCCAAATAAACGGCGGCACACTAAAAAAAGGCGAACGATTCATAAACAAAGACGACGTAAAAATTGGACAAATAAAAGAAATCCAAGAAAATAAAAACAATGTCCAAGAGGCCACGAAAGGAAAAGAAGTTGCAATCTCAATCCCCGGACTAAACTTCGAAAGACAACTAAAAATAAACGAACCACTTTACACAAACCTCTCCGAAACCCAATTCCGAAAATTCAAGCAACATAAAGACCTACTATCAATAGAAGAAAAATCAATCCTCCAGGAAATCGCTCAAATCAAACGAAGAAAAAACCCGACATGGGGAATCTAATCCACGCCCAAGGGCGGCCAGCGGCCGCCTATGTATCAGGGAACGAAGTTCCCCAAATTTCCCCTGCCCCTTCCCCTCTAATCCCCAATTCCTCACAAAGCACCCAATCCACCCCATCACCAATCGATCAAACCCCTTCAAAAAACTTAACAGCAAACTTACAAAAATCAATAATCACATCCTTCTCCAAATCAAACTCCTTCCTACTCCCCAAATAATTCTTAGATTTAGGACTCACTTCCTTCCCAGCCATCAACTCATCATACGTTATACACTTAATATGCTTCTTAGAGACAACAATAAAATAAACATTAAAAAAAGGATAATTCTCAGGCAAATCCTTTTTCGCAAAAGTCTCATTCGCCCTAAACTTAATCTCAACAAAAAACACATCCTTACCTTTCTTAACAACAAAATCCGGCATCCTCCTAATATTTGTAGCAACATCCCCCTTAACTCCCCTAAGCAACTTCATAATCCCAGGAACAGTATTCTCCATCCCATACCTAAAAACATCATACCCCAAAGACAAAAACAACTCCTCAATCAACGTCTCCGCAATCCGCCCCTTAATCATACTCTCTCTGTATCTACTCTGTTTATCATCCAAACCATTCTTCTCAACAACTTTCTTCTCCACCACCTTATCCTCATAACCCCCCTGACAATCCCGACACAAAGCTACCCCACCATGCTCCTTAGACCAATTATACTCTTTCTCATTTATATCAACCTTACACTTTGAACAATAATATTTCATCCCCCTTCAACCCCAACCATCTTTATAACACTTACCCAAACCAATAACTCCCCACCTCAAAAACAAATCTGTGCAAATCCGTGTAATTCGTGAGCCAATAATCCCCTCCCCAACCCCACCAACAACCAACAACTAAAAACCAACAACCAAAAGCATCTCCGATGCTTTTAAAAACCCAAATCCTCATCACTAAATATGTTCAAAATAAATGTATCACACAACGGGAAAACATTCAAAGTCGAGACTGAAAACGAAAACCTGGTCGGCAAATCAATAGGCGACAAAATCGACGGCAAAAAAATATCCGAAGACCTGGAAAACTACGAAATCGAAATCACAGGAACTTCAGACAAAGCCGGATTCACAGGAGTAAAAAACATAGACGGTCCAAACCTAAAAAAAATCCTCCTCGGCTACGGCCACGGCATGCACAAAAAACCAAAAGGATTAAAAAAAATTAACAAGCGACCAAAAGGACTTCGATTAAGAAAAACTGTTCGTGGAAAAGAAATCTCCCTCGCCACAGTCCAAATCAATTCTAAAGTCCTAAAAGAAGGCACAAAAAAATTCGACTCACTTTTCACAAAACCAGAAGCACCAACAGAAGAAAACAAAAAAGAATAAACACCGAAAACGGCGAAGCACCATATATCTGGAAACCAAAGGTCTCCCAAATATCAACCACCTACAACCCAACACCTACTATCTCGAAAGCAAAGCCTTCACGTAACCCTTAAAAACTCATTCTGCCTAATTAAACAATGGCAGCGATAACAACTATAACAAACTTCCTAAACAACATAGCAAATATGTTCTCAGCTGAAACAAACATTCTCCTCGTCCTCACATTCTTCACGGCCGTAATAGTCATCTACTCTATCTTCGTCTTCAACTTCTACAGATTCCTCGCCAAAAAAAACATCATCGAACTCAACCTAAACCAATACAACCAATACTCAAACCCAGCAGCCGTCAAATTCTTTGCAGTCCTTTTCTTCATCGTAGAATATATAATCCTACTCCCAGTCCTCACCTTCTTCTGGTTCACAATCCTCTCAATCCTAATCCTAATCCTCGCAAAAGGGCTCGAAATAAACACAGTCCTGCTAATCTCTGCCGCCGTAGTAGCATCAGTTCGGGCAACAGCATATGTCAATGAAGACCTATCAAAAGACCTCGCAAAATTACTCCCATTCACTCTCCTCGCAATTGCAATAACAACAGCTGGATTCTTCAATGTCAACGACCTACTATCTCGAATATCAAACATCCCATCTTTGCTCTCAAACATAGCATACTACCTTTTCTTTATAGTCGCCGTAGAACTCATTATGCGAACAGGAGAATTCACAAAAAACGTACTACAAATATCAAAAACAGAAGAAGAATCCTAAATAAAAATCACCAAAATTTCAAGAGATCTTATCTCACCAGAAATACCTATTAGGTAAAAACTAAGTTTTTAAGAAGTCTTAAAAACTCAAATTCTTACACTATCTCATGGAAGCAAATACGACGAAGTCGACTACCTCAAGGGAAGCTACCTGTAGGGAACTGTTAGTTCCGTCGGAAGACGTTTCAAAAATAGACACAATAAACATTGGTATAGTCGGACATATAGACCACGGAAAAACAACACTCCTCCAAAAACTCTCAGGTAAATGGGCAGACACACACTCTGAAGAACTCAAACGAGGAATCACAATTAAACTCGGATACGCCAACGCAATAATCAAAAAAAACAATGGCAAACTAACAACAGATAAAAAAACAAAAGGCAAACCAATTAGATACATAACATTCGTCGACGCACCGGGACACGAAATGCTTATGGCAACCATGCTATCTGGCGCAGCAATTATGGACGCAGCAATTCTTGTCATCGCAGCAAATGAAGGAATCAAACCACAAACACAGGAACACCTCGTCGCACTCAAAGCAAAAAAAATCAAAAACATAATAATCGTCCAAAATAAAATAGACCTTGTTTCAAAAGAACAAGCCCTAAATAGTTACAAAGCAATCAAAAAATTTACAAAGGGAACAATCGCAGAAAACGCACCAATTATACCAATATCAGCAATACAAAAAATCAATCTCGATAAAATTCTCGAAGAAATATGCAAAATTGAAATAACAAAAACAAAAACAAACGGAAACCCAATCTTCCTTGTCGCCAGAAGTTTCGACATAAACAAACCCGGAACAAAAATAGAAAATCTCCACGGCGGGATTCTTGGAGGCGCACTAAAACAAGGAACTTTAAAAACCGGAGACCTAATCGAAATCAAACCCGGCTACTCATATAAAACCCACAACCAATATCATTACAAAACAATCCGATCAAAAATAGTTTCTATGCAAAAAGGCGAATATCCAGTAACAGAAGCAACCCCTGGCGGAAGCCTCGCAATCGAAACCGAACTCGACCCATCGCTGACAAAAGCCGATTCACTCTCAGGAAGCATCGCATCAACAAAAGGAGTTCTCCCGGAAATCACAGAAAACATCACCATAAAATTCACTCTATTTAAAGAAATTTTCGGCACGGGCAAACACGAGCCAGTCCAACCTCTGAAATTCAACGAAATGTTAATGCTAAGTCTTAATACTTCAATTACCGTCGGGCAAATCACCAAAATAAATAAAGACTCAATCAACCTTTCACTCAAAATCCCAGTCGTCCCGCTCAAAGGCGAATCAATCGGCATCGCACGAAACATAAACAATCACTGGCGACTAATCGGCTTCGGCGAAATTATATAAACTCAAAACCCTTCGACACAACATGCAAGAAAAAATAATTAGTATTAAAAAACCCAAATATAAATACGTCGGCAAAGAAACACTAACTGAAATTCTCGGCAAAGCATTCCCAAGACAACTCATTCCAACAAAAAGAATGGGCGCCATCTTCGGATTTTTATTTCTGCTCATACTCATCATCGCCGTTCTCCAATTCCCATTAAACTCATTAATCTCAGGAAGCGCAAATATCTCAATCGTCGTCGGTTACCCGTATCCATTCCTAAATTTTGGCCTAACGGAAGTAGAAGAATCCCCGCTAAAAATCAGCGGTTTAGCAATCGACTTAATCTTATATCTAATCATTTCTTACATAATCGACATTTTACTAACTCTAACATTAAGAAACCCCTTTGTCGGTTCAAAAGAACAAGCAGAAAAATATCCTACAACATTTAAAAACCAAGCGCCAAAAAGTATTTCTGAAACAATTACAAAAAAAGTATTCCAAGAAAAATCAAACAACAAATAGTCAAATTACAAATCAACATCATAACTATTCTCGTTCCCAGCCAAATCTCTCACAATAATTTTAATATCACTATAACCTCTCGCAATCCTGAACCGACTTTTACAAACACTATTCTTCAAACTACTGCACAATCTTCTCTCCGTCGCTCTCCCCCGATAATCATAACTCACAACAACCTCATCAAAATTTTCTTCCGTTATTGAAATACTAAAATCAATATATCTCGAAAACCACCGACCAACTTCTTTCCAAAATGAATCAAGATTCTCAACAACAGGCGCAGTTCTGTCAACAATAATATTATTCTTCTCCGACTCAGCAATATTTCCGGCAACATCCTCAACGGCAAACCAATATTCAACCAAACCCTCCTGCAAATCCACCGCAACATCGCACTCCCAATTCCTCCCGACCTCCACACAATCATCAACCTCCTCGATAAATCCATCATAATTCAAAGAAACTTTAGATGGATTATCCTCCCTAAATCTAACACTAAAATCACCATCAAAAAAACCACCTCTTGGCTCAACCCCAAGAATCACAGGTGCCCGCGAATCAATAAAAAAATTCAAACTATGCCCCTCCTCCTCAGCCGAACTCGAACACCTCACAAGAACATCATGCTCCCCCTCAGAAAAAAACCTATCACCAACATACTCATCACAATTCCAACACAACCTTATCCATCTCGCCCTCGACGCTGAATTATCAATATACTCTATCCTATCCAACTTCTCCGACCCAACAATCTCAAAAGGAACACTCCTCTTAGAAAAGACATCCTCTTCCTTAGGAGAATTAATAGCACACAAACCACCAGAAACACAAACGCCCTCGGCGTCATCACATCCAAAACTACATCTCTCACAACTCTCAATCGTCTTATTTTCACAATAAGAATTCTCGGCCCCAGCATTCCTGCAAAAATAACTCACATTAGATTCACAAAACTCACCATTCTCGCAAGAATCCGTCGACAAACTATCCCCACAATCAGCATCGCTAAAACACTCGACAGGATAAACCCAAATCGGATTCGTATAAATCCTTTTCTTACCATCCTCAGTCACGCATTCAAAACGATAATACCTCTTCGAATCAACGCCAAAATCAACCCCAGAAGAAACGTATTTCATTAACTCAGACAAATTAACACTCACATTCGAAAAATAATCATCAGCAGGCTCCGAATAAATCATCCTCTCCCCTTCACCAACAATACCCTCATAAAAATACGCAAAACAATACTCCTGCAAATTAAGAATAATATTAAACTCAAAATCCGAATCCTTCAAAACACCAATCTCCTCACCCATCATCGCAACATCCCCATGCAAATTATCAATCCCAAAAACGAAAGCCCCATTATTCCCCATATAACAATTCCC
Source organism: Candidatus Woesearchaeota archaeon (assembly GCA_964624735.1). GTDB lineage: Archaea > Nanobdellota > Nanobdellia > Pacearchaeales > GW2011-AR1 > JAGVXH01. The sequence continues at coordinate 11,357 of CAZUXN010000012.1, forward strand.
ATTCTCCAAAGCATCAAAAATATTCTCCTTCGAATAATCCTCAGCATAACAACAAGTATACTCCTTACCAAACTCCTGAAAATCCCCATGCGCATCCGACCCCGCCGAAACATAAACCTTCCGACCAGACAACAAAAGCTCCTTCCACTTCTCAAGACCATTTTCCAAATCAAACCTCCTCTCCTCGCCATCAGGTATAGTATTATTATCAGTGTCACCATCCTCCAAATTATTTATATCCATATTCCAAATCTGCAAACCACTAAAAGGCAAACTGTAATCCTCCCAAGGCATCAAAATATCAGCAATTCCAAGATAATCAATCGAACTCTCAGGATGCGCAACATAACCAAACCCACCCTGCTTATAAACCTCATCAACAATCTCCTCACAATACGGCACATCATTATACCCATTATCCAAAAAACCCTCATCAATATCATACGCCAAAAAATGATTCCCAGGCAAACTATTTCCAAAAGAAACAACACCTTCTCCACTTTTAGAAGTCCTGCAATTCACTTCCTCGCCAATCAAACATTCATCATAATTATTACAATCCTCTTTAAAATTTTCCCAACTCAAATCATCGTCTTTATGCCCATTAAACGAATTCGAATGATCAGTAACAGTAACCCAATCCAACCCCAAGGCATCCAAGACAGAAACGGCCATATCAATCGGCCCTCCAAACTCACCTGCTAAAGAAGCCAAAAATTTCGTATCAGTATAACTACTATGATAATGAACATCCCCACAATACCAATTCTCAATTTTAGGCAAATTCTTATCTATCTCAACAATCAAGGGATATGGTTCATTGTCCGGAAAAGCATCAGTATCACAACCAGAAGGCAAACAAAGAGTATCTACTCCATGATACTTAGCAGTAATATTAATAAAACCATCGACTTCCTTAAACCAACCTGGATTAAGATACTCAACATTATGCCAAGCCCAGGAATCAATCGTACAATAAGAAATAGAATTTTTAATAGAATCTATCGGCAATCCCAACTCATCACAAGGAAACCTCTTAGCAAATTTATTCCCATCATTCCCATCGAAAAAATCAATCCAATAAAAAGAATACTCCCAATAATCACTGCCGTATGCATCTCTTACTTCAAAAAGCACCGGAATAAATTTCCCAGACTCAACACTATGCGGCACATCAATTACAAACTCCCTTTGAGCAGTCTTCTCATTATAAGAAACCCTGAAAGTCAAAGAATCATTCTCCTCATCCTCAGAAAAATCAGAATCATAAGAATACGCTCCAACAAAAGAAAAAAACAACAAAAACACCAAAACAAAAAACACCCCAAAAAAATTTTTCATAAACTAAAACAAAATAAAAACTATTTAAAACTTTCTCAAAAAAAATACTACTTATCACTAACACCCCTTCTCGTCCAACGACAAATTAAAAACCCAATCAAAACCCCCACTAAACAATAAAAAATAGAATTAAACAAAATAGAAAAAACAACAAACCCAAGAATATCACTACAACTCGAAGAAGATAAACAAAGTATTTTAAGAATCAATTTCAAAGGCAATCCTAAAAAACCAAACAACCCAAAAACATTAGGGATCTTAAATAACAACAACCCAAACAATCCCCCAACAATCCCACCAACTAACGCCCCCTTCCATCTCCTCTTCATCCAATCCCAACAAAACTCTACTATTTAAAATCTTCTAATCCAAAAATCTATAAACCCGTATTACATAAGTATTACATGGAACTCTCCAAAATCCAAAGACCAAAAAACAAAGACATAATAATCACCGTCAGAACAACAAAAGAAAACAAAGAATGGATAGACAAAAACAACATCAGTCCCAGTCTACTCTTCTACGAAGCAATAGTCGACCTAAAACAAAAAATCAAAGGCAACGTCCACCGAAAAAACTGCGTCGTCTGTAATAAACCAACCAAAGAAGTCAAACTCGGCATCGGCATGGAAACCTTCTCTTTCTGTAGCCCAAAATGCATGAAAAATTACATCGCAAACCACCCCGACGGCAAGAGCCTAGAAGTTAAAGGGACTAGGATTTATGTGAAATGAAAATCAAATCCCTACCACCCCAAGACCGCCCTCGAGAAAAATTCCTAAAACACGGCCCCGAATTCCTAACCGACTCCGAACTCCTCGCAATAATACTCCGAACCGGACACCGAGGAGAAAACATAATAGAAATCTCCAATCGCCTAATTAACGAACACACCCTAAACGGATTATTCAACTGCTCCCTCAAAGAACTCCAAAACATAAAAGGCATCGGCCCCGCAAAAGCAATGCAACTCCTAACAATCAACGAAATCACAAAACGCCGAATCCAATCCCAAACCCCAACAAAAAAAATCACCTGCGCCGAAGACGTCTTCAACCACTTCCACCAAAAACTCAAAGACAAAAACGAAGAACATTTCTACATCCTAATGCTCAATACCCAAAACATAATAATCGGAGAACACCTAATCTCCAAAGGAATCCTCGACGCCTCAATCATCCACCCCCGAGAAGTCTTCCGCCCCGCAATCCGAAACGCCTCCTCAAAAATAATCCTAGTCCACAACCACCCAAGCGGAGACCCAACCCCAAGCTCCGAAGACCTAGAAATAAACAAAAAACTAAAAGAGATGGGAGACGAAATGGGAATTAAAGTTATTGATTCAATAATAATTGGAAACGAAAAATGGACTTCTAAAACAGATAACTAATCAGATAAATCCCCCCGAATCTCCTTTAATTGCTCCAACACAGAACCCAACTCCTCAACCAACTCCCCAGCAATCACATCCGGATCAGGCAAATTATCCAAATCCTCCAAGCTCTCATCTTTCAACCAAAAAATATCCAAATTCGTTTTATCCCTTTTCAAAATCTCTTCATAATCAAAACACTTAAACCTCTCAAACTCCTTTCTCTCACTCCTATCATCAACACAATAACAAGAAACAAAATCCTCCAAATCTTTTTCCGACAAAGGACTCGTCTTTAGGGTAAAATGTTTATTCGTCCTCAAATCATAAATCCACACCTTCTTAGTGCTCGCTTCCTTCGACGCCTCCTTCTTATCAAAAAACAAAACATTAGCCTTAACTCCCTGAGCATAAAACAACCCAGTCGGCAATCTCAATATAGTATGCAAATCACAAGTCTCCATCAACTTTTTTCTTATCTTCTCCCCAGCCCCGCCCTCAAACAAAACATTATCCGGCAAAACAACCGCAGCCTTTCCATTAACCTTCAAAATACTTTTAATATGCTGTAAAAAATTCAACTGTTTATTACTTGTCTCTGCCCAAAAATCATCTCGAGAATAAGTCAAAGTCTGCTTCCCAATATCCCCCTCATCTGTTACAATAGTCTCCGAAGACTTCTTTCCAAAAGGCGGATTCGTCAATATCATATCATAAATCATTCCCGGATTTTTCTTCAACGAATCCTGCAACTTTATTGGAGATTCCTCAGGCTCAAGCCCATGCAAATACAAATTCATAACACAAAGCCTCGCCGCCATCGCAACAATCTCATTCCCCGAAAAATTATCCTTCAAATCCTTTATCTCATCCTTATCTAATCCACCCTCATCTAAAATATGAGTATATGCAGAAAGCAAAAACCCCCCAGTCCCCGCCGCCGGATCATGTATCTTCATATTTTTCCCAGGCTTCATAACCTCGACCATCGCATTAATAATAGACCGCGGAGTAAAATACTGCCCAGCCCCACCTTTAACATCCGAAGCATTCTTCTCCAACAACCCTTCATAAGCATCTCCCTTAACATCAGACTCCAAACTCAACCACGTCTCTTTATTAATCAACTCAAGAATCAACTTCCTCAACTTCGCCGGATCCTGAATCTTGTTCTGAGCCTTCCTAAAAATAACCCCAATAATTCCATCCTCCTTCCCCAACTCCTGAAGCGTCTCAATATAATGTTTCTCAAGCTCCAAACCCTCCTTAGAAATAAGTGCCTGCCAATTATACTTCTCAGGAATTCTACTTTCTTTATTATACAACGGACCACTTCTCTCGTCATCCATCTTCAAAAACAAAAGATAAGTCAACTGCTCAACATAATCCCCATAAGACAAACCATCATCCCTCAAAGTATCACAATAACTCCACAATTTCTTCACAAGTTGATTTGAATCATTCATAATTTACACTCCTGAAAATCCTGTTTATTCAACTTAACATATCTTGCTACTGTACTTAATAACTTATTGGAAGTAGAAAATTTAGATTTCCTATCTCTTTCAAAATAAGTATAAAGAATCACATTTATCCCCAATTTTTTAAGACGATTAATGACTGGAACAAAATCAGAATCAGACGCAATCAAGATAACAGTTTTAATCCCAGGATTTTCAAGAGGCATATCCATTAAATCCATTATCAAAAAAGTATCCACACCCTTTTGTTTATATCTATATTCTCCATCAATCTTTAATCTCTGGCATCTTCCCTCTCTTATTGTAACATCTTTATTTTGATTTAGTCTTTGGACAAACGAATCATATTCCTCCTTTCTCTTATTTTCTTCATCAGAAGGTTTCGAACTCTGAAACGGCGGAGCATTATAAAAAAATAAATGCTTAAAAATAAGTTTTTGTTTACCCGACAACCTTTTAGAAAACTTCAATAAATCATATTTAAAATAATGTCCCCCTCCAAGCTTATAACTTACTTTCGATAAAAATCCAGCGTCAATCATTACAATTACTTTTTCCATACAAGCCTCCAAGAAAAAAGGAAATCATCCAGCAACCCCGTAGGATCACTGGGGATCATGTTATAACTAATAGTAATCATCACTTTATAAATTTTCTGGTCCATCATCTCACCAACCGCCCCTCAAACGCCACCTTCAAAACCGCCTTCCTCAACCTCTCCGCCTTAACCAACGCCCGCTCAACCGCCTCCTCCACCTTATCAAT
>CAZUXN010000013.1:0-16074 GCA_964624735.1 Candidatus Woesearchaeota archaeon
ACCAAAAAACTTATAAACAAACCAAAACAACAAATAAAGTAAATCTAGTTATCTAAAGATTTTAAGATGGACGCTGAATTAAAGAAAAATATTATGAAAACCGGCACAAGCACAGTTGGAATTGTCTGCAAAGACGGAATAGTAATGGCAGGCGACAGACAAGCAACACTCGGCTCATCAATAGTCGGCGACAAAAACACCCCAAAAATATTCCAAATAAATAATTATTTAGTTGTCTCAATCGCAGGAAATGCTTCCGATGCACAAATGGCAATGAGATACATCACAGCTCAACTAAAACTTAAAGAATTAAAAGATAAAAAAAGACCTTCTATAAAAGAATCCGCAAGCTTCATCGCCTCAATGTATTTCCAACTAATAAGACAACCCTCAATGATTCCATCTGTCGTCGGAAGTCTCGTCGGTGGATTCAACAAAGACGGCACAACAAAACTTTACTCAATTATACCAGACGGCTCAATCCGAGACGTCGAAGACTACGATGCAAACATTTCCTCGGGAATGCCATATATTTTAGGGCTATTAGAAAGACAATACAAAAATAATTTAACAGTAGAAGAAGGAATAAAACTCGCAATAGAGTGTATAAAATCTTCAACACAAAGAGACACTGGTTCCGGATTTGGAATCGATGTGATGACAATAAAATCCGACGGAATAAAACATGTCATCAAGCAAAAAATCGAACCAAATTACATAGAACAAGAAATTACAAATTAATAAAAAATTATAAAATAAACAAGTGATCCTAATCATTTTCAAATGGCAGATATCTTAAAAACAATTGAAGAACAACTACCAAGAGGAGTCGTAAGCTCAACAATATTCGAAGGAGCAAATATAATTGTCTACACATCCGACACAACTTTTTTTAAAAACGGCGACGCAGAAATTAAAGAAGTTGTCAACACAATCAAAAAACGAGTCGAACTCCGAGCAGACAAATCACTTTTAATGTCAAACGACGAAACCGAAAAAAAAATTCGGCAAATAGCCCCAAAGGAAGCCGAAATAACAAAAATTATCTTCGACCCACAGCGAAGCATCGTAATAATCGAAACAAAAAAACCCGGCTTAGCAATCGGGAAAAGCGGCTCAATCTTAAAAGAAATAAAAACCACAACACTATGGACACCCCAAGTCCAACGCTCGGCGGCAATTAAATCCAAAATTACAGACAAAATCCGAGAAGTCCTATACCAAGATAACTCATACAGAAAAAAATTCCTAAACAACATCGGCGAAAAAATTTACAAAGAATGGAACTCAGACAAAATAGAAGAATGGATTAGAATCACAACACTCGGCGGCGGCAGACAAGTCGGTCGAAGCTGCTTTCTACTTCAAACCCCAATCTCAAAAATCCTAATAGATTGTGGCGTCGACGTATCAGCACAAGGCAAAGATAAATACCCATACCTCGAAGCTCCAGAACTTGACCTCTCGACAATCGACGCAATAGTCCTATCCCACGCCCACCTCGACCACTCAGGACTAATCCCATACCTATACAAAATGGGATACAAAGGACCAGTCTACATGACCGCACCAACACGCGACATCTCTGCCCTAATGGCACTCGACTTCATCGGCGTCGCATATAAACAAGCCACAGCCCCACTCTTTAAATCAACCGACATCCGAAACATGGTCAAGCATTCAATCGCGCTAAACTACCAAGAAGTCACAGACATCACACCCGACATCAGAATAACACTCTACAACGCCGGCCACACACTCGGCTCAGCAATGATTCACTTCAACATCGGTAACGGCCTCCACAATTATTTATATTCCGGCGACATAAAATTCGGCAAATCCCGCTCACTCGAAGCAGCAGCCACCTACTTCCCAAGATTAGAAACTCTCCAGCTCGAAGCAACATACGGCGGCAAAGACAACAACTACCCGCCACGAAGAGAATCAGAAGAAGAACTAATCACCTTTGTAAAAGACATCATATCAAAAGGTGGCAAAGTTTTACTCCCAGAACTAGGAACCGGCCACGCCCAAGAAAAAATGCTCCTACTTGAAGACGCAATAAAAATGGGCAAACTCCCAAAAGTCCCAATCTATATCGACGGAATGATATGGGACATAAACGCTGTCCACACCGCTTACCCCGACTTCCTCTCAAACGCCCTCCGCTCAAGCATCTTCGCCGACAAAAACCCATTCACATCAGAAATCTTCAGCCAAGTCGGCTCACCTCAAGAACGAAGAAAAGTAATCGAAGGCGGACCCTGCATAATCCTGGCAACATCAGGAATGTTAGTCGGCGGCGCATCAGTCGAATACCTAAAAGAATTCGCAGATAATCCGAACAACGGACTATGCCTCTCATGCTACCAACCACCAGGAGGTCTCGGCCGCCAACTCAAAGAAGGACTCAAGGAAGTAAAATTCAATGGCAACGGCAAAGATGAAATCGTCCCAATCAAACTAAAATTCCTATCCATCGATGGGTTCTCCGGCCACTCCTCGCGAAACGAACTCATGGCATTCATAAACAACATCAATCCAAAACCAAGAAAAATAATCATCAACCACGGTGAACAATCAAAATGCCTCGACCTCGCATCCTCCATCTACAAATCCCAACGAACCGAAACCTGCGTCCCAAAAAATTTAGAAACAATCAGATTAAGATAATTTAAAAACCTCTTTCCCTAATTCCAATAATGAAACACAAACTATCAATAACATTAATCCTCCTCTCTATCTTCCTACTCACCCAATTCATCGGGCTCTTCGTCGTCAACGCCTACACCCCGATAACAATCACAAACCCCGAAACCGGAGAAATAAAACACTCACCAATCAACGACCTTCCATTCGGACTTCAAACCCCCGAGGATGAACAACCAACATTCTACAACCTAATCTTCGCATTTGCATTCGCATTCGCAATAATCTTCATCCTAATGAAATATAAATGGAAAACAATCATCCGCATATGGTTCTTCATCATTACCGCCCTCGCTATAGGAATTTCCCTCAACGCCTTCCTAAAATACACGCCACTAACAAACATCGCAATCATAGCACTCATAATCGCAATCCCTCTCGCATCCCTAAAAATCTTCCGCCCAAACGTTTACTCCCACAACATCACCGAACTTCTAATTTACCCCGGTATCGCCGCAGTCTTCGTCCCAATTCTACTCAAACCCGCAGCGACGACATTCATCGGAAAAATCTGGCCAATCGTCACACTTCTAATCCTAATCTCAATCTATGACGCCTGGGCAGTCTGGAAATCCGGACTCATGCAAAAAATGGCAAACTTCCAAATAAACGAACTCAGAATCTTCGGTGGGTTAATGATACCATCAGCCTCCAAAAAAATCAAAGACCAAATAAAAAGAATAAAACAAAAATACAAAGGCAAAAAAATCCCAGCCGAAATCAAAAAGAAAAAATTCAAAGTAAACATCGCTATCCTCGGTGGCGGCGACATCATCTTCCCAATCATCACAGCCGGCGTCTTCCTCAGAGCATTCGGCATAATTCCAGCACTCTTAATAATAGCCGGCGCATTCATAGCCCTTACCTACCTTTTTATAATAACCAAAAAAAGCAAAGCCTACCCAGCAATGCCATATATCACAACCGGAATCTTCATCGCAATAATCCTATCAAAAGTCTTCGTTCTTTAACCTCCAAACGTGGAAAAACACACAACACTCCCTAACGGCTAAAAGATAATTTCACCAAATCACCCCAATCGTCACATACTCAATATCCTCAAACCTAATCTTCCCATCATCAACCAAACCATTATCCCCCTTCGTCACAAAATAAACCCCCTCACCATCAACACCCTTATCAACAACTCGATGAACAACCAACTCCCCACGCCCCGTTTGATGTCGAAAACTATCCAACTGAGAACCAAACCTAAAACTAACAATATCCCCAACATTAATATCATCCTCACTTTCAGGAACAATACGAATACCATTCGCCCCAAAATCAAACAACGGCCTCATGCTCCCACTCGTCGCATAATCAGACAACGTCGCATTTACAACCCTCAAAATAATCCTATCCTCCAAAACAATAATATCATCTTCCGAAATCCAATCCGACGGCGCAACCTCATTCAAACTCGCCAACCCAGTCCCAAAAGGAACTCCAAATCCCGAATAAAAAAATATATAAAACAAAAACGCACAACTAACAAAACCAAACAAAAACGCCAAAACATACCAACCTTTCATAAGAAACCAACAAAACCCATTTATTTAAACCTTATGCCTGTAACCCCTTCTAAAAGACAACATAGCGAAACATTTATAAAACAAAATTTCCAAACTTTATAGTGAAAACAATGAGAATCAACTTAGAAATAGAAGCAAAAAATGGGCCAACCCAAATACCATTACTAGATGAAACATGGAAAATAACAAGCCTCGAAACAGCAGACAAAAGAAAGCATTATGATTTAACATTAGAAGAAAATGGAAATCCTTCTGAAGTTTATAGTATGATAACACAAACAGGATGCTCAATAGTTAAATCTAAGATAACACAAATCTAATATGGCAATAACAAAACCCGAACTTGTAAAAAAATTAAAGATATACTTTGACCTAAACATTTACGAAACAAAAGTATGGATAGCTCTGCTCAGCAAAGGTATCTCCTCAGCAGGAGAAATCGCAGAAATCTCAAGCGTCCCACGTTCAAGAACATACGATGTCCTAGAGTCCCTCGAGAAACGAGGATTCGTAATCCAAAAACTCGGCAAACCAGTCCGATACATCGCAGTAAAACCAGAAATCGTCATCGAGAAACTAAAAAACAACACAACCGCACACGCCGAAGAAAGAATCAAAACACTATCCAACCTAAAAGACACAACCGAATACAAAGAACTCCAAGAACTCCACAAAACCGGATTCGAACCAATCAAGAACCACGAACTCTCAACCTCAATCAAAGGCCGCTCAAACCTCTACCTCCAAATGCGAACCATCATGGAATCCGCACAAAGAACCGTCCACCTCACATCCTCATCCTACGAACTCACCTCAAAAATAAAAATGTTCAAAGACATCTTCACAAAACTAAAAAAACGAAACGTAGACATCAAGCTAATAATCTCTGACAATGAAGACGAAGCAGAAAAACTCTCAAAAAAACTCGGAGTAGAAATCAAATCAAAACCAATCAACGCGCGATTCGTCATCGTCGACAAAACCGAACTAATCTTCACAATCAAACCGACAAACGTCCACGAAGACTTCGACTACGGCGTCTGGATAAACTCCCCATTCTTCACAACCTCAATGGCGTACATGTTCGATATCGCCTGGAGAAATTAAGATGGAAAAAATAGAAAAAGAAACTTTTTATAAAAATATGAAAATATACCTATTAGGTTGTGTAATAGGATTTGGTATAGTAGGACTTGTAAATACTGCAAATAACACTTATCAACCCCAAACCCACGACGTCATCGGCAACCCAAACGCATCCGACCCAAACGACACCTATATCGACACCCCAACAGGAAGAGCATACTACACAGTCGACGGCAAATCAATCGAAGATTGCTTCAAATAAAAACTAACCCCTAACAATCTCACAAACCCTATCCTTAACTTCCCTAATCTTTTTCTTATTCACCATACCCACCCTATACAAAACTATCGAACTCCTCAAAGTAAACAAAATCGACGGCTTAATAAAACAATCAAGATTTAACCCACCCTCTAAAAATTCACCAGAAACCAAAGAAATTTGATAAGGATCCTTCCTCTTCTTTGATGTTATCTGACAAAGAATCAAATCATCTCCTTTCAACGACGAAACAACTAATGCCGGTCTCCTCACAGAAGAAGTCAAATCAGAAAAAGGAAAAGGCGTCACAACAACCTCTCCCTTCATAAATTTTCCCACGCAACATTATCCTCCTCGGAAAGCCAATTCTCCGCAAGCAACCCCTCATCCGAATAAACCCCAGACCCAATCGCACAAAGCTCCTTAATCCTCTGCTGAATACATCTCCTCACAAACTCACTCCACTTAATCTCAGAAAATTTTTTCATATCCCGATAAACTCCATTATCTATCGAAAGAGTTATATTTGTCATAAAAAATTAAGTGAACCCACTTATTTAAATCTTCCGCCTAAAAGCCAATAGCTAATCATCTTCCCTATTTTCTATTACCTATTACCTCGCAAAAGCTTTGCTTTTGCGCCCATCTCCCCACTCTTCTCCCCAACCAAATCAAAAACCTTCTCAACACTAACCTCCCGACGAACCCACCAAAACTTTCCCTTCTTGTAAGCATCTTTATGCACTTTCCTAAAAGCAACAACACTATCCTGCAACCCAACATTAGGCCCTCTAACTTCTACCGAAGAATTCTCCAAAACAACCAAATACCCCTTAGCCGATTTACCCAAACCAACATAATAAAACTCCTTCCTCAAAACCTTCTGCCCATTCCTCTCCAACTCCCTCACAAAAAAATCAAACAACTTCCTCATCTTCGTCCCAGCAATATCCCCCTCTTGCCTATCCGTCGACAAATCAACCTCAACAAATCTCCCACTCATTTTCTTCATCCCAGAAATACTAATAGGCTTCAACTTAAAAAAATCCAGCGACGGCGACTTCAAAAATTTCCCAGCAACCTCATTAAACTTCCCAAAAGCCTCATCTCTCAACCCAGCACAAACATTCCGATACTTATAAGTCGGGTCAACCAAAACAATCGGACCATTCAACTTCGACGCATTAATCTCACTCAAGACCTCGCGCTCGTTCCCAAAATACTTCAATGGGTCAATAACAACTTTGCGACCTGCGACCTGCGACCTGCGACCTGCACAAATTTTTTTCAAAAATTTCACAAACGAACCAAAATAAATTACAAAAACTTCAAGAGCATAACCACTAAACCCACACACATAACCCTCCGCCCCATAAACTCTATTCGCCCAACAAAACGCCTTCGCCAACTTAATCTCATCCGCCAACTTCGGATTTTTCTTAATCTCACCGACAACATACTTAACATGCCTCAAAGAAACATCAGTCACATTCTCCGCCAACTCAGGATCTTTATTCTTCACAACCGGAATCACCTCCAACACAATGTCCTTGCAATCAATCTGAAAATAATCCCTCGACCCATGCACCTTCCTCAACCGCCCTGGCAACTTCATCTTTTTCAAAATCCTCTCCAAACCCAAAATCCTCTCGACCGAATCAAACACAACAAAAATATCAACATCCTGCTTCTCTCTCTTAATCAAAGTCCCCTTCGCCAAACTCCCACCAACAAACGCCTTAACCCCAACCTTCTTCAACGAAATAATAAAATCCTTCGCAATTTTCTCCAACTCCAAAACCTCTTCGCGTGAAAGCGAAATCGCCCCTAACTCCCTCGCCAAAACTTCCTTCATCTTCATAACAACAAAATACAAACTAAGTTTATTAAAGTTCGCAAAAATCTTCCAGAATCATCTCGGACCAATACAAGCAAATTTCACTCTTAATTGCATAACAACATCCCTAGTAAGATTCTCTAGTTTTTTAGAATTTGTAATCCTCTCGACCCTCATCTCATTATCATAAAGTATACTATCATCAACTCTCTTAAACGCATGCGAATAACTTTTAACTTCATCAAACTCCACTTCAACACATTCTTTAGGTAAAAAATACAACTCATTTCCTAAGTAAACATGATTATATTTTTTCCTAAATTCTACAGGATTTATAATTTCAACCGCCATACTTCAATAAATATATCAAATCTATAAACCTTTTGATTAAATTACCACTTCATAATTAATATTAAACTTACCAAATCTTATATTCTTTCTTCCTTAAAATCCTTCATTAATCGCCCAACAACTCTTATAGGCATATATCCTTTTCTTTGCTTCTCCGTCTGATTTTTTTTGCAAAACAATATATACCTACCATACCCTTTTCTTATAATAATCATATCCGTCTCCCATTCTATTTTATACTGCAATCTTTTAGAATAATGTGTCAAAACCCAAACTATTAAGTACCACAAAAAACCTTTCTTCTTATTCATCTCAAAATGAGATAATTCATGAACCAAAATGCCTACCACCTTCTCATAGCGATATCTTCGCACCCTTGTACTAATAATAATTCTTTTCCTCCATGGCCAAAACTCAGCCATACCTCTATATTCCATTTTTCTCTCGCAAATTTCGATTTCCTCATTCTTCAAAACAGGGAAAGATTTCTTAATCAATTTATCAACAATCTCTTCGTATCTTTGAATATATTTAGACCTCATAAACACAAAACAAAAATCATCTTTATTAAACTTCCCAAACTCCGCGCCACACCATCCGCGCTACGCGCGCGACGGCAAAGCCGCCGAAGATATAAGAGCGAAGCTCTCCAAATTTCCCCTTCTACAAATTGCCCCCTCCGAACACCAACACCTCCTCACATCCCCTCAATATCAATAATATACTTCCCCTCACTCAATTTAAACACAATCGGCCGACGATTCATCAACGAAACAATATCAATCTCAAACTTCCCAGGGCTCAAAACCCTCACGCTCTCCAAATCCAAAATCACCGGCTTAGCATCATCCTCAATTTTCAAAATACTCCTCACATCTTCCTCAACCTTCTTTTTATCAACACTATTAAAATCCGGAATCACCAACTCCTTCGACTTCATTATCTCCGGCACCTGCTCATCCCGAATATAGAAAAAAAACTTCCCACCACAATTCCCGCAACCCTCAAGAATCTCTCGACTCCCGACTTCAATTATCTTCGAACAATGAACGCATTGGTGTGGCATATATCCTAAACAACCAAGAAATTAATAAACCTTCCTAAAATCCCTTTAATCCCTTTAATCCTGCTAATTATTTTTCCCCTCCCAAAACACTCTCTTAACCTCAGCCTTCTTCCCAAAATTCAACAACAACTCAACCTCTTTGTCAGTCGCCTTTAAATAATTAATCACTTGCGCCTTTTCAACAACCCCCACGCCAGCCAAAGCCTTAACCTCAACAACAACCTTGCCATCAATAATAAAATCAGCAATATAATCCCCCACAACTTTTTCATCATAAACAACTTGTGTCCCAACTTGCTTTCCAAACTTCAATCCTTCTTTTCCAAACTCAATCGCCAAAGCATTCTCATAAACCTTCTCTAAAAATCCATGCCCCAAAATATTATAAACTCGATAAAAACACCCAATAATCTTCTCAGTCAACTCTTTATATTTATAATCTTCCATAAACAAAATCCTTTTAATCCTTTAATCCTGCTAATTGTTTTCATCTTCTCTGCAACATCAACTCAATCTTCTTCGGATTTCTCGTTATCTCCTTAACCACAGAGGCCGGTCCAATAATCGTAATAGCATCCTGCTCTCTAACAAGAATCTTCGCAATATTTCTCCTTACCTTCTCAAACAAACCCCTCTTGTCATTCTCCCCAGAAATCGCCGCAATTTCAATTCCCTGAAAATCCTTGATATTCCCAATCAGCGTCATCGAATTCTCAATCAGTCTCACCTCTTCATCTGGCAACAACTTCCCCTGCAAAATAATAATCTTCTGCTGCAAAATCAACCCCATAATTTTCCTAACCCTCCCAATAGCATCCTCATGCGCAATCTCAGAATACGGCATAAAATGAATCGTCAAATCCTTGCCACCCTTACCTTTTTTCATCATACTCCTTTTTTTAATAACCATTAAACTTTTTTCACCAATTTGAAAAGCTCCTCGTAAAACTCTTCAATATTATCACCATTTTTCGCGCTAATCCCAACAACTTCATACTCTGGAAACGCGCCCTGTACTTTCTTAATATCAGCTTTTTTTAAATCTATCTTATTAGCAACAATCAAAACAGGAATATCCCTCGCAACCAAATTTCCAATAATCGTAATATTGACCTGAGAATAAGGATTCACCGTCGCATCAATCAAAACAATCACAGCATCAACATCATCCAACCACTTAATCGATTCGATAATCCCCTGCGTCGCCTCTTTCGCCCGAGTCTGCGCCGCTTTCTTATTTAATCCAAACTTCATAAAATCCTCAAAATCTATTCTCGTCGCAATCCCCGGCGTGTCAATCAACTTAAATTCAATCTTTTTCCCATTCTTTTCAATTACAACCTTCTCTTTAATCTGAATCTCCCTTGTCTCGTGAGGCACTTTACTAACAACTCCCAAATCCTCCCCAAGCCAATCCTGCGAAATCCTATTTGCCAAACTCGTCTTCCCCGCATTCGGCGAACCATAAAAACCCAATTTAATCTCCCCTCTTCTTTTAAAAATCCCGGCAAAAATTCTACGCGCAAAATTCCTAATTATTTTAATCATACAGTTTTACCGAAATAAAGATTTATTAATGTTTCTCCTAATTTGCCCTAAAATTCAGTAACATCATTCTGTTGCCCTTCTCTCGCCATCTGCTGCCTTTCAACTTTCTTCCGCGCCTTTCTATTCCTTAACCAAGCCGCAACCTTCCCAATCGGAATAATCTCAATCATCCCAACTCTTTGCCCATTCGACTTCTTAATAACATAATTGACTCGCTCGCTCGACCAACCCTTCGCCCTCAACTCAGCTCGTATCCTTAAATCATCAACACTATGCGCTCTCGCATTTGTCACATACATCAAAAGGTTATACAACTGCCGTCGGTCGCTAAATAAATGTCCCTCATACATCAACCTATACCAAACTTGCAACAAACTATACAAAACCAAAACGCCAATCAAAACCAAGACACCATACAAAATCGCCCGACCAATCGGCTTACAATCACTACGACAACTTTTATAATTCTCCCCAGCCTCACAAACAAAATTAAAATTACAACTCACATCAACATTCTTTTCTATAACAAGCGAACTCAGCTTCGGAGAAACAAAAAAAGAAACACCCTTGGTACCCTCATAATAAAACGAAAAGGTCTTCATGCCCTCCCTATTTAAAACAACAACCGTCGCGTCATCAACTTTCTGCTCGCCAACATTTTCCTTAAAAAACAAATCATCCTTCTCTTTATTAATCACAAAATAACTCTCCAAAAAATCGCCCGAAGCCACATTAATCTCGTAAACATTAAAAACAATTTCCTTCGCGCCGTCCATTTTCAAAATAGCAAATTCCTTCGCCAAAACATCCGCAACAATATACGAATCTTGCCAAACCAAAATAGGATTCTTATAATCCTCATCATCACCTACCCCCTTCCCGCCAATCGTAGCAACAGGCCCAACATCAATATCATCAATCTCAGTCATCAATCCCGGACTGCTAAAACTGTCATGAACAAGTCCAACCGGAACATCCAAGGCACAAAGATCCCCAGCAATCTTAACAAAATCATTATCGTCCACAGAACTATTTCTGGCCTTATCCAACCTTTTCAACTCGCTGTCAAAAAAATCAACATTAACAACCTTCGACAACGCCCCAGCATACCACGACGGCAAACCACCAATCACCTTAATAATTTCATCCAAATTTTTCCTCTTACTAAACAAAATCTCATTAACGGCAACTTTGGGACTAATCACCTGAATCGCAAAAATCCTCTTAGATCTCAAATTCCCGCCAGCACTCACTTCAACAGACATAGAATAATTCCCTATTTTTTTATAAGTATAAACACTAAACGGCTCATTCGTATTTGCAAAACCACCATCGCCAAAATTCCACTTATAACTCAATGACTCATTCCCATCAAACAAAACCAGCGCCCGAAACTCAATAGGAACACCAGCCGGAGGATTCAACGGCGAAACAGAACTAACAATCGGCGCCGGCAAAACACTAATTTCTTCTTCTAAAAGTTTATTATCTCCAAGAAAAATTTTATATATCATATCACTCGAAACATTAAATCCAAGAATCTCCAAATCCAAAACCCCGCTAAAACCAACCGTCGACGGCAAAATATTTAAAGCGCTGGATTCTTCAATATAAGCATCTCTGCCACTCTTAAAATAATCTATAACTACATTAGAAACCAAAACATTCTGCGCAACCCCAGAAATAGCAAAAGGCAAAACACAACCATCAGAACAATTCCTATTATACTTCTTATTAACCAAACTGTCCGCCGCAACAAGCAAACTCCCAAAATCAAAATCATCTGAACTCAAAGAACTCGCCCCAGCATATTTAGCCTCTTTAGCAAAAATAGCATAATCCTCAGAACCGGTCCCTGGCCCCATAGAATAAACAAACCCGCAAATAGCTCCAACCTGTTCCTGAAACAATTTATAATTAGTGCTCTCCAAAGAATCCGGCGTCCCAACACAAACCTGATAATTCCCAGCAGAAAAAACCTCACCAGCCTCGGCATCAATAACGCATCCCCTTTCCACCCTTGGATTAAACAAACAATTCCCCAAATCATTCCCGCCCAGCTCAGGATAAACACTCATTTTCAAATCAACACTATCTCCTTTATCGACCTCAGCCCCGACATACAAAGCATCAGTATCAGAAATAAAAATCATCTCGCAATAAACAGACTTTCTTATCGGCGGGCCAATAACAGGCATCGCCAGATTATAACATCCCCACTTTTCTCCTGAATATTCCTCCGAAAACTTTCCAAACTTCCATTCACTTCCTTCAAAAAAATCAATAGATATCGGCAAATTCGAACTCTCCGCAAAATCACTTTTAATATCAAAACTAATCCCCGTCACCTCAACATTATCACCAGTCAAAACAAAACCACCATAAACAACCCCAAACGCAGGAACAACAAAGCTCATATTCTTTCCGCTACTTAAAATATCATAACCATCAGAACAATCCGACGGCGAACAATCATAAATAACTCCATTATCTCCCAAAAATTTTCCCAGCCTCATTTCACCTTTATCATTAGAAGTTACTTTAGCACCGAACTCCTCATCGACAATCGTCAAATTAATCTTCCCTCTAATATGATCAAACGGCAAATAAACTTTATCCAAAGAATAATTATGAACCTCGACCGAAGCCGAAACAAACACAATTAAAACACAAACCAAAAATAAAAACACCACTACTCTTTTCATAAAACAAAATAGCACTTCTACTTTATAAAACTACTTCCTTTTCTTCTTCCCACTTTTCTTCCCAACTTTTTTCTTGCCTTTCTTATCTTTCTTAATCATCTTCAAATAAATAACGACGACAACCAGCACAATAGCACTAACAATTATATAATCTCCATACATTCCCCAAAAACCCAAACCACTACTAATCCCACCAACGCCCATTATAACAAAATTCGTCTCAACCTCCGAATAAACACCACCAAAAACAAAACCACACATAGCCAAAACCAGCAACACAACCATCAAACCTCTTCCCATAATTAATAAAAACCTTTTTATTATTTAAACCTTTCGACCCTTTTTTCTAAAATCTAATTTCTAATCTATCGCGAAACACATAATACAATCCAATAATAATCACCGAAGCAAACAACGCAAATAAACCAAACCCGGGCAACCTAACTATCGGCTCACCACACATCCTTGTCGAAGTCCCATCCGAACATCCCATAACATCCAAACAAATTGCAGGAAAACCATTATAAACAATACTCGCCGAAGTCCACGACACATCTTGCTTCCCCTCGACACACTCACTAATATTATAGTCTTTCGAACATGAAAACCATTTCTTAGCCGTGCTATTATCATAATAGGTTTCTGACGCCTCCATATATAATTCACAAATCCCAGAATCAGCATCCCACCTACACCCGCAACTATCATAAGGAATCGTATACGAAGTATCACCACAATCAACATAACTCCCGCAAAATTCAGTTCCAATCCCTGTCTTCCCCAATCTCCAAACATCAGACAAGCACTCCGCAGAATTGTCATAAAGTGAACAACTATAATCCCGAGTTCCATCTGCACAAATTCCTTCCTCACTCAACCAAACGCATCCTATCGCCATACAATCGGCCTCATTCGTCTGATTATAACACTGCTCCAATCTATAATCACATCTAAATACTCCGCTAGTTTCATTACAAAACATTCCCGCCGGACAACAAAATGGGTCACCAAGAGTATAACTTGTCAAGCCCAACGAACAACCATAACCCAACTCCCTAGTCTCCCAAAGATAAGCATCATTATCACAAAAATACTCACCATCAATCTCTCTTCTCGAGCAAGTATCAACTGCAAGCCCTCCCCCTGTCGGCAAACTACAACCAGCAATATTAAAATCTGCCTTTGTCATCGACAAACCACCAACCCCACTCGCATCACAATAATTTTTATTAATATCAGAAAGAACATAATGAAGCTCAACCTCTTCCTCGTTAAACGCCCGACTATAAACCGCCACCTCATCCATCAACCCAACAAAACCCCCACCAATCTCAACATTACCAACATAAACACTAGGAGAAGAAAGCATTACTGAACCAACACTGCTCCCGTCAATATAAAGAACCAACGCTCTACTAACCGGCTCCCAAACCAAAGCAACATAATAAGGAACCCCCAATTCCAACACTCCAGAATTAACATTAACCCCATCAACACTCACTCTAATCGTCCTATTCACAAGATACTCAATCAAATAATCTCCCTTCTTAAAAAGAACAGAATCTGTCGCCGGCGTTCCATTTTTTTGAACCCACATCTCAACCGCAAACCCACCTTGAAAAAAATTCCCAATATCAGGAATAATTATTTTATCGCCTCCATCAAAATTAGCAGCATTCCCATCTTTCAAAACATAAACTCCTCCAGGCCAACCACTTCCATCATGATTATTCCCCGAACTATCCGTCGCATCACCGTCGAATTTCCAATACGCTTCCATCGAATAATCACAATCATCAGGAATCACGGCACCAACAAAACTAACTAAAAACATTCCCACCAAAAACAAAAATATCAACCTCATAAAAAATATAAATATTAAAACTTTATAAACTATACTAATTCATCTCAACTCTCAACACGGCCAAATTATTACCAGCCACGGCAAATTCCGTAATAAAATCATACGCCAAAGAATTTCCTGTTCCAGTATACTGTTTACCATAAACCCTCCCATCAGGAGAAAAACTCCAATAAAAATCTAAACTATTGCTTCCAGGAAAAACATCACTAACTACTCCCCCAATAACTTTTATCCCCCTCGTGCTCGAAGCATCAAAATTAACAATACTCCCAGGAATATTACTAAAATCTTTTGGTTCATCAATGCACGCCGCAACATAACTCCCATCAACATAATTAACCCCCTCCTTATCTAAAACCATCACGTTCGAAATAACCCGACTTCTTTTCCCTCTACTATTAACTGCCTCAACAACAACCTGATAATTTCCAGGAACATCAAAATCATAATCAAAACTCATCTCACCATTACTAAAAGGAACGACCAAACTCCCGATAGTCACTTTCCCGTCAATCAAATCATCCTTATCAATCGCACTAATCTTAATCGTAGTCGTTTCACTTTCGTCATAATCATCCCCACAACCCGGAGAAACAATAGTTATATTCATCGGATCATCCTCATCGTCAAAATCAACACTCAAAAAACCACTCGTCTCCCCATCCACAGCAAAATAAAAATCTCCATAATCATTAGTCTTAGCCAAATCCTCATCAGTAATAGTCCACAAACCTACAAAGTTACTACCATCAACAACCCCAGAAATAGCGTCGGCACCAACACGAATTGGATCATCACCAGTAACAAAATCACTTTCAAAAATTTCAAAACTCCCAGCCAAAGAATTCGTCATAACCATCCTAACCGTATTCCCCACATTCGAACTCGCTATAACATTCCCGCTCATATCTCTCCACTCAAGAACAGAAGGTCCAGAAACCCCACCCTCACAACAAATCTTAACAGAATAATTGGTATCACTTGCATTTGAAATATGAGAATTTGTATTTTGATACAATCTAACAACTGTTCTGTAATCAGCAGGGCATACAGCAGGGTCTGTTACTGCCTGACAAACCAAATCCCCATAACAAACATCAACATCATAATTATC
>CAZUXN010000014.1:0-13838 GCA_964624735.1 Candidatus Woesearchaeota archaeon
TGGTGGCGGTAGTTCGGCAAGTATTTCTTCGACGCCAAAAACTTATGAGATTGGGATCAATGAGATTGGGGCTGGCTATACTCAAAAATTGAAAAAAGATGATAAAATTAATTTTAGTATTTTTGATTTTGTGGGCGGACGACATTTGTTGAGTATTAATGATATTGGAGTTGATTATGTTAATTTAACTATTGAGAGTGAGCCGATTAATTTGAAGTTGGGAGTTGGACAATCTGCTAAATTGAATTTGACGTCGCCAATTTATTATGATTTGTTTGTGAAGCTTGATGCTATTGTTGGGGACGAGGCGGAGTTGACGATTCAGTTGATTAATGAGCCGATTGATATTAAGATTATTAAGACTATCGATAAAGATGTTGTTGAAACTAAAGTTGAGGTTGTTGGGAACTATTTGTGGATTGTTGTGGTTTTGGTTGTGGTTTTGGCCGGAATTGTTTTTGTTGTTATTAGGTTGAATCGAAAGAAATTAAAAGGCTTGAAAGGTAAGGGAAAAGGTAAGAAGAAAGATGGGAAAAAGATTAAAACTTAAGCCGTCGGCGCGAGATAAGAGAAGATATTTTTTAGTTAATGCTTCCAATGAGAAAGTTGAGAAAGCTATTTTGGAATATATCGGGGTTTTGGGATTTGGGAAATCTGCTTATATGTTTGTCGGGAAATTTGGGGCGAAAATTATTGGGAGTTGTTTAGTGAACTCGTTAGAGGATGTTCGGGCGGCTTTGTCTTTTGATGGAATTAGAATTGAAAAAGTTTCGGGGACATTGAAAGGACTGAGGTAGAACGCTTTGCTTGTAGAACGGGCTTTGTCCTTGTAGAACGTTCGATGCTGTTGAACTTGTAGAGCACTTCGTTCGTAGAATGAGTTTTGGTTGAAGTATGGAACAATAAAGCTTATTAAGGTAATTTCTGGGGTTATATCATGGAAGATATTCAGCATCAGCAGATGGGGTATGATCGGTCGGCAACAATGTTCGCACCTGACGGGCATATACTCCAGGTAGAATATGCGGAGAAAATTGTTAGATTGGGTTCTGCTTCGATTGGGATTGTTTGCAAGGATAGTGTTGTGATTGTTGCCGACAGAAGACAGAAGGATCGATTGTTAGTTGAGGAGTCGGCGAATCGGATTAACGAGATTGATGAATTTATTATGGTTGTGTTTGCAGGGATTACTTCTGATGCTAGGATTTTGATTGAGAAGGCGAGGATTTTGGCGCAGCAGCATCGGGTAACTTATGATTCGCCACCGAGTACGGAGGCTATTGTTCGGGATGTTGCGGATATTAAGCAACAGTTTACGCAGTATGGCGGGGCGAGACCTTTTGGTGTTTCGATGATGTTTGCTGGGGTCGATGGTGGACCTACTTTATATACGACGGATATTACTGGGAATTATTTGAGATACAAGGCAAATGTAATTGGGGAAGATGATGAGAAGATTAAGAAGTTGTTGAGAGAGAGGTATAAAGATGGGATGACTTCGAAAGAGGGTGTTGATCTGGCTTTGAATGTTTTTAGGGAAATTCATGGGGATAATTTTAATATTGATAGATTTGATGTCGGGGTTTTGAGCGAGAAGGGGATTGAGAAGATGAGTGGTAGTAAGGTAGAGAAAAATTAGCCACGGACGAGCACGGATGATACGGATTTTTTTGGGAAGATATTTAAAGATGAAGAACTAATTAATATTGATATAAGCTCAGTATGGTCTTTGGGCGATGTTGGGCCGTTATTTTATTTTCTATTGTAGAAATGTTAATAAAGCTTAGCTCTTTATTTTGGTATGACACAAACGATGGCGAGGGTGAAGAGGGGGGGGAAGCATTTTGAGATACTTGTGGATTTGGATGAGGCGTTGCGGGTTCGGAAGGGCGAGGGCGATGTTGGTTCGGCACTTTTGACGAATGCTGTTTTTTATAATTTGAAAGCGGGAGAGCACGCTTCGGCTGAGGATTTAGAGGAGGCGTTTGAGAGTTCTGATGTTATGGAAGTTGCTGAGAAAATTATCAAGAGCGGGGAGGTTGTGCGGACGGCGGAGTCGATGAAGGCTGGGCATGATGTGAGGTATAAGCAAGTTGTTGATTTTTTGGTTAGGAATGCTGTGTCGCCTGAAGGTCGTCCGTATACTCCGGATAGGATTATGAAGGCTTTGGGTGAGGCACATGTTAATGTAAAGAATAAACCGATTGAGTCGCAGGTTGGCGAGATTATTGATCAGTTGGCGAGGGTGCTGCCGGTGAAAATTGAGGTTAAGAAGGTTCGGTTGGTTGTTCCGGCTGTTCATACTGGGAAGGCTTATGGGATTGTGAAGGAGTTTATGGTTTCGGAGGACTGGAAAAATAATGGAGATTTGGAAGTTGTGGTTGAGGTTCCGGCTGGGTTGGTTATGGATTTTTATGATAGGATTAATTCTGCTACTAGTGGGAGTGTGATGTCGGAAGAGTTGAAGTAGGAAGATTGTTTTGGAGATTTAGGTGGACTAATATTCTGTTTGCATATATTCATAAACTATATTTATTATTTTTTTTATTGTTTCGTCGCAATTTTTAAATTTTAAATTATTTAATGCTTCTATTCCAAATTCTCTTATAGCATCGCTTATTAATGCATGTACAAAAGATTGCGTTGCTGATTCTATTTTTTCAAAATTTAATATAACTTCTTTTTTTCTTTTTAAATTTGGAAGTATTTGTGAAATCCTTATTTCTCTTGCAGTGTCTTTGTTTTCAGCAAATCTTCCTGTTTTTTCAAAAAGTTTTATTTCCATCTCAAATAAATTTTGGCCTTCTGTATCTTTTTTTATTTAATTCTTTTCTTGTTTTTGAATAAACTGCTCTAATCTTATCTAAAAAATTATCGAAATCTATATCTTCATTTAGACATAAATCTATTGCTACAACCGTTCCTTTCCAATTGGGGAGATCTTCCTCGACAGAATGATGATCATTCATTGGGTTGGATACAAATTTTATTGTTTGATTTTTAGGGGTCTTTAATAATTTATACATTGAATTTCCACTGTAAATTAGAAAAAAATCTTTGCTTAATTTAATTAAAGATTTGATGAAAAACAAACCTGCTCCTGCATTTTGTTCACTACCCCCTATCCTCCTTGTAGTCCCTGTTATTCCTGGCTGTAATGCTAAAGAAATTGCTTCTAGATCATTTTTTGGGCAATAATTATTACTTAAAGATTTTTTAATACCTATCCCTATATCTACAACTCCTATTCTTATTTTGTTTTGCTTGGGGTAATACTGTGCACAGACAATCGCTCCTTTTTCTGAATAAGAATGTTCAAGAACATTTCTTACTAATTCGCTGATAACGTATTCTATTGATTGGGACTTGTCTGGTCTATGAAGAAGAGGGATTAAGTTTCTTATAAATTCTTCAAGTTGATTAGAGCTTTTAATTATTTGTATTGGAATTAATTTCCCTGATTCTTCATGTTTTTTTATATTCATTTCTGAATCTAAATTTAATAATCTAAAAACTCCCATCCTCTCTAAATAATGCTTTGATTTTGCTTCCATTTTATTGAAATGTAAATTTTTTTTATCTTTTAGTTTGAGTCCTAGTGCTACAATCATGCATAAAACAAAAGGATGTAAAGAAACCCATTTCTCATGGGAAGTTACAATTAATTCACTTTCATTTGTTGTGTCTAAAGATTTTAAAAAACTATTTATGTTTCCAATCCAGGCCCCTGCTGGTAAATGAATTCTCATTGTGTTAACAAAATTTTATTATTCTTAAATCTTTGTTTTACCAGGATTCCTGGTAAAAATAGCTTAAGGTTCTCCGAAAAATTTATAAAGCGTTTTTCTTAGGGTTGGTTATACGAGAAAAATTTGGGCGCCGGTGGGTGTCATTTGATTATAGA
Organism: Candidatus Woesearchaeota archaeon; assembly: GCA_964624735.1. Lineage (GTDB taxonomy): Archaea > Nanobdellota > Nanobdellia > Pacearchaeales > GW2011-AR1 > JAGVXH01. The sequence continues at coordinate 3,905 of CAZUXN010000014.1, forward strand.
TTATCTCGATGAATAAAATGGTTAAGGAAAAAAGACAAATTGTGGTTCCTGGTGAGACGATAGTTTCAGGGAATGAGTTTTTGCCTGGCGATGGTGCTTATCGTGATGGGGCTGATGTTGTTGCTGAGCGTTATGGGATTGTGAATATTTTTGAAAAGCATATTCGTGTTGTGCCTGTTTCAGGAGCTTATTATCCTCGACGTGGGAATACGATTATTGGGACAATTGTTGACATTACTTTTAATGGGTGGTTGATTGATTTTGGCGGGGCACAGAATGCGTTTTTGTCGGTGGCTGAAGTTCCGCGTTATGTTAATAAAAATGAGATGCAAGAATTTTTGAATTTTGGTGAGAGTGTTATTGTGAAGGTTTGGGATGTGAAGTCGCGTGGGGTTGATGTTTCGATGAAGATGAGGGGTTTTGGGAAGATTGAGGGTGGGATGATTGTTTCGATTGGGGCAAATCAGGTTCCGCGTGTTATTGGGAAAGAAGGTAGTATGGTCAAAATTATTAAGAATGCGACTGGATGTGAAATTACTGTTGGGCAAAATGGTAAGATTTGGATTTCTGGGCATGATACTGATAAAGAAGTTATGGCTAAGAATATTATTGAATTGATTGCTGATAATGTGATGGAAGTTGGTTTGACGGAGAGAGTTGAGAAATTTATTAAAGAGCTTGGTTTGGATGCTGAGGATGTCGAGATTATTGCTGAGGATACTGATGGAGGGGAGGAATAATAAAATGGTAGGAAAGAAAAGTTTGTATGTGAAGCGGGTTGATGGGCGGAAGGTTGACGAGGTTAGGCCGATGATTGCTGAGGTTGGCGTTGTGGCGTCGGCGGATGGTTCGGCTAGTTTTGAGACTGGTGGGACGAAGGCGATTGCTGTTGTTCGTGGTCCTCGAACTTTGCATCCGCAACATATGCAAGACCCGAAGACTGGGATATTGAGAGTTAATTATGGGATGATGCCGTTTTCGGTTAGTGATAGAATTAGGCCTGGGCCATCGAGAAGGAGTGAGGAAATTTCGAAGGTTTGTGAATGGGCTTTGAGTTCTGTTATTGATTTGAGTGGGTTTCCTAATACTGTTGTTGATGTTTTTATCCAGATTCCGAAAGCTGATGCCGGGACTCGGGTTGCTGGTCTGAATGCGGCAGCTATTGCTTTGGCTCATGCTGGGATTCCAATGAAAGAAATGATTTCTGCGATTGCCGTCGGGAAAATTGACAAGACTTTGGTTGTTGATGTTGATAAAGAGGAAGAGGATTTTAAAGATGGTGAGGGTTCGACTGATATTCCGCTGGCTGTTACGTCGAGAAGTAAGAGTATTGCTTTGTTGCAGTTGGATGGGAAGATTTCGCTGGGCGAGTTGACTGCTGCGATTGAGATGGGGAAGAAAGCTTGTGAGGATGTTTTGAAAATTCAGATTGATGCGCTTCGTGAGACGACAGACGATAGACGACAGATGACAGGAGGGAAAAATGGGTGAAGCATATTTTTCTATTTATTTTAATGAATGGGAAATAAATGATATTTATAATATAATAAATCAAATGTGGACGGGGGATATTTTACGTTTAGAGAATAGAGATAAAAATAATAGGCGTATTATGTTATTTGCTGATTCTTTATTAACGAGAAGGTTTAAGGGAAAGTTTTTAGTATCTCGTTGTGAACTTGAAAATGAAGTATACGGAATTACTATTGGGAGGACGGCTGCGTAAAATGGGTGATTATGTTATGTCTAATTTGCAGCGGGATAAGATTGTCGAGTATCTGGGGGATGGAAAGCGGTTGGATGGACGTGGTGCTGGAGATTATCGTGATATTGTTGTGGAGCATGGGGTTAGTAAAAATGCGGCGGCGAGTGTGAGAGTTAAGTTTGGGAAGACTGAGGTTTATGCTGGAGTGCATTTGGCTGTGGCTGTGCCATATCCTGATTCTCCTGATGCTGGTACTTTTATGACGAGTGCCGAATTGCATCCGATGGCGTCTAATGAATTTGATATTGGCAGGCCTGGGATTGAAGCGGTCGAGTTGAGTCGTGTTGTTGACAGGGGAATTCGTGAGAGCGGGTTTGTTGATTTTAAGAAGTTGTGCATTAAAGAGGGCGAGAAAGTTTGGCAGGTTTTTGTTGATATTATTGCGATTAATGACGACGGGAATTTGCTGGATGTTGCCGGGCTTGCGGCTTTGATTGCTCTTGGGAAAGCGAAGATGCCGGTTTACGATGTTGAGAGTGGTGTTGTTGGGAAGGGTTTTAGTAAGAATTCTATCCCTTTGAATAAAGATGCTTTGTCTTTTAACATGACTTTTCACAAGGTTGGCGATGTTATTGTTGCTGATGTTGGGAAAGAGGAAGAGTTTATTTCTGATTTTAGGTTGAGCGTTGCAGTTGGTGATAATAATGGTGAGCCGAGAATTACTGCGATGCAGAAGGGGAAGGCTGGGGTTATTAATGTTAAGGATATGGAAAATATTTTAAAGTTAGTTGAAGATAAATGGACGGAGCTGTTTCCTAAAATTAGGGAGTATGTGTTTGGATGATGGAAGTCAAAGATAGTTTAGATGTTGTGAGGATTGTTAAAAATTCCTTGGGTATTGATGGATTTGATTATGTTTCTACTAGTAGTCCTATTTCAGGTTTGGTAAAAAATGTTGATAGATCCGATATGGTTGATATATTATATAAAAGTGGTGTTTATAGAACTGATGATTTTTCTTGTGGAGAGCTTAATGATAATGGTAGGAATTTTTTGAGGGAAGTTGGGGTTAAGACAGAAAAAAAGGCGAATTGGGTTTATTGGTATATTTTGGCGGCGTCAAGGACTTCTGATGTTTTGAATCAATTAACTTGTAAAGATATTTATGATATGGTTTTGACGAGGGGGATGTTGAATTGATGGTGAAGCAGGAGTTTTCGAAGTATGAAAGGGCGAGAATCATTGGGGCGAGAGGTTTGCAGATTTCGATGGATGCGCCGATTTTGGTTGATATGAGCAAGGAGGATTTGGACGAGGTTAATTATGACCCTTTGAAGATTGCGGAGAAAGAGTTGGATTCTGGGGTTTTGCCGATTTCTGTTAATAGGCCGATGCCTAAAAAAAGAGAAGAATATATTGAGAAGATTAAAGTTGAAGAGAGTAAGGTTTCTGACGCAGAGAAGATTCGGGCTGAGAGGGAAGAAGAGAAAGATATTTCCGAGGGTGGTGAGATGATGGGATTGGCTGATTCTGGCGAGGAACCCGAGGCTGACGAGGTTATTGTTGATGAAAAGGTTGATGAAGAATTTGAGTAGCGCGAAACCTAAGGTTTCCTTCGCTGTGACCTTCCTTATTTTAGTGAACTTCGTTCACGATATAATGCAAATGAATTTTTCTTAACGCGCCGTCCTCTCCCTTTGAGCCGGACAACCTGTCGCTAAAAAATTTATTTGCTGACCTGGACAATATAAGTTATTATTTATACAATGGATTTGTTTTGATTTGGAGAATGGTCAGTAAGTTTTATTAATGTTCTTTTGTTTTTGTTGGTATGTTTATTAGAGAGGTGGTGCCGAGGGTGATTCGGAATTCGCGGGGAGAGAAGACTATTGAGATTGAGATTAATAGTTATGAGGGGCGGTTTAAATGTTCGGCGCCGTCGGGGAAGTCGAGGGGGAAGAGTGAGGTTGAGCCGTATAATTCTAAAGGGGTTGGTCGTAGCTTGAAGATGTTGAAGGTTTTTTGTCGGAGTTTGAAGCACAAAAATTTTAAGATTAGGAAAGTTGATGATTTGAAAGTTGTCGTTGAGTTGATGCGGAAGTTTGAGGCGAGGTATGGACGGCTTGGCGGGAATGTTAATTATGTTGTCGAGGGTGTTTTTTTGAAGGCGGCGGCGGCTGATTGTAAAAAGGAATTGTGGGAATTTATTAATGATGATGTTAATGATGGGCTGAAGCCGAAGATGCCGATGCCGGTTGGGAATTGTATTGGAGGCGGGTTGCATTCGAAGTTGGTCAATATGAAGCGTCCGGATTTTCAGGAGTTTTTGTTGATTCCTAAAGAGAAGAGTTTTGCTCGGGCTGTGACTGTGAATTTGAGGGCGTATGAGTTTGCGAGGAAGTTGTTGAAATCTGGCAAGAGGAATGATGAGGGGGCTTGGATGACGGGGAAGACGAATGAGGAGGTTCTTGAAATTTTGAAGGGGCTTGGGAAAAAGTTTGGGGTTCGGATTGGGGTTGATGTTGCGGCTTCGAGTTTTTATGATGGCGGGTATTATATGTATAAGAATAAGGATTTGATTCGGGACAAGGTTGATCAGGCGGATTATATTGAAAGACTTGTGAAGAAGTTTGGGATTTTTTATGTTGAGGATGGGATAAACCAAGAAGACTTTTCGGGGTTCAAAAGTCTTCTTGGTTCGGTAACGGGTGACGAGAAACGGGTTATTGGTAAGAAAGTGTTGATTGTTGGGGATGATTTGACGACGACGAATTTGAGGTTGGTGCGTCGGGCGGTTGAAGGGAAAGTTATTAACGCGATGATTGTGAAGCCGAATCAGATTGGGTCGATTTTAGAGGTTAAGAAAGTTGTTGAGTTTTGCAAGAGGAATAAGATTGTGATGATTTTTTCGCATCGGAGCGGGGAGACGATGGATGATATTTTGGCGGATTATTGTGTCGGGTTTGGTGGGCAGTTTATCAAGTGTGGGATTTGGGGGCGGGAGAGGTTGATTAAGTTGAAGAGGGTGATGGAGATTGAGCGGAGTTTAAGATGAAGAGGAGATTCGAGAAGAAGATTTTTGCGACGATTATTTTTTCTGTGGTTGCTTCGGCTTTGATGATTGTTCATGGCTTATTTTTTGATTTGGACGTTTCTCAGATAAAGCGACTTAGTATTGAGGGATTTTTGTTTACATTTGTTCTTGTGTTTGTTGGGTTGGTTATATTGGAGAAGATTTTTAATATTGAGGAGGATTCGGAGATTGTTGGGATTAAGAAGAGAATTGGGAAAATAGAGAAGATGAGGTAAACTTATATAGTCAAATTTCTCTTCAGTTATACGTATCAGGTGCGGGGCTTGGAAACAAGTAGTAGCTTAAACTCCTGAGCGGAATTATACTATGGTAACTAAAGATAAGAAAAAAATTATTGAAAATGTTATTGTAGGTGATAGTCTCGAGAAACAAGAGGTGGTTGAAAAACCTGATAAGAAAAAAAAGACGTTAAGTGTAAGCGATGGCGAGAAAAAAGATGATCAGACGATTTTGACTCCTCTTGAAGATTATATTAAGACAGCGGCGTATTTGGGGACGAAGGTTATTACGCCGACGATGAGGAAGTATGTTTATCGGAGGCGATTGGATGGGCTGGCGATTTTGAATACTTTGTTGGTTGATAAGAAGTTGGCGGATGGGATTGATTTTGTGAAACAATTTAAACCGAAGGATTGGATTTTGGTTTGCAAGAGAGAGGCGGGATGGAGAGCGACGAAGATGTTTGCTGAGTTGACTGGGGTTCGGATTTTCACAAAGAAATATCCGAGTGGCGTTTTGACTAATACTGTTTTGGATAATTTTATTGAGACGAAGATGATTTTAATTTGTGATCCGTGGATGGACAAGAATGCGTTGGCCGATGCGAAAAATATTAGAATTCCCGTCGCTGCGATTTGTGATACTAATAATCATACTGCGAATGTTGATGTTGTGATGATTGGGAACAATAAATCGAATAAGTCAATGGGGTTGTTTTTTTGGTTGATGGCTCGGGAGTATATGAAGGCGCATAAGATTGATAAGCCGTTGCCGTCGCTGGAGGATTTTGTTGGAGAGGAATTGATTTTGGAAGAGCCGAGGAAGAAGAAGTTGGCGAGAGAGAAGAAAGAGAGGGAGTTGAAGAGTGGGGAGAGTGCGATTGAGGAGAAGATGAGGGAACTTGCCGAGAAAGCTGATGAAGAGGCGAAGTCAGTTGTCGCGGGTCGTGGGCTGCAGGTCGATGATGAGGAAAGTATTTTAGTTGGGGAAGGGGCTATTGAGGGAGTTTAGGTAACTTTATAATTCTGATTATGTTTAGTGTTTTATGGATTGGCATTCGCAGTCTTCGGAAGAGGTGTTGAAGAAAATTGGGAGTTCTGGGAATGGGTTGAACGACGGTGAAATTCAAAAGAGGTTTGGGAGGTTTGGGAAAAATGTATTGAGGAAGTATAAAAGGAAAAGTCGGCTGATGCTTCTGTTGAGACAATTTAATTCGTTGTTGATTTATATTTTGATTGTTGCGACAATTATGTCGGGAGTTATGGGACATTGGATTGACGCTTGTGTTATTGGGGTGATTGTGATTTTGAATGCGGTGATTGGATTTGTGCAGGAGTATAAGGCGGAAGAGATTATTGAGAAGTTGCGACGAAGTTTGAGATACAAGGTTATGGTTTTGAGGGATGGAGTTCATAAAGAAATTGATTCGAAGTTTTTGGTTCCGGGTGATATTGTTTTGCTTGAGGCGGGAGACCAAGTTTTGGCTGATTGTAGAATTTTAGAATTGGAAAATTTGCAGGTTAATGAAGCTGTTTTGAGTGGTGAAAGTTTTCCTATTGATAAGATTGTTGAAACATTAGGGAAGGATGTTGTTTTGGCGGATAGAAAGAATATGCTCTATGCTGGGACAAATGTTGTTCGCGGGAAAGTGACGGCTGTTGTTGTTGAGACTGGGTCTGAGACTGAGTTTGGGAAGTTGGCGGAGTTGGTGCAGACGACCGAGGATGAGATAATGCCTTTAGAGAAAAGGATTGATACTTTTTCGCGGAATGTTTCTATTGCTATTTTAGTATTGGTTGCTTTTGTTTTTGGAATTGGAATTTATTTTGGAGTTGGGGTGTTTGAAATGTTCTTGATTTCTGTGAGTTTGGCTATCGCGGCTATTCCTTCTGCTCTTCCGGCTATTATTGCGATTACTTTGGCGGTTGCGATTAAACAGATGCATAAGGTTAATACTTTAATTCGGCGTTTGCCTGCGGCTGAGACTTTGGGGCGAGCGACGGTGATTTGCACCGATAAGACTGGGACGCTAACTGAGGAGAAGCTCAGCGTCGATAAAATTTACGCTTCGGGCAAACAATTGACTGTTGGTAGTGAGCAGTTGACTGGAGATGCGAAGATGGTTTTGAAGATTGGGGTTTTATGTAATAATGCTCGAGATGAAAAAGATAATATTCTTGGGGACCCGACAGAGGTTTCGTTGATTAAGGTTGCGAAAGATTTTGGATTAAGTAAGAAAGTTTTGTCCGAGGAGAATGTTCGGGTTAAGGAGTTTCCGTTTGATTCTGAGAGGAAGATGATGTCGATTGTTCGTCGAGCTGGGAAGATTCAGACGAGTTATGTTAAGGGTGCGCCGATTTTTGTTTTGGAGAAATGCACGAAGGAGTTGATTGGTGGGAAGATTCAATTGATGACGAAGGAGAGGAAAAAAGAATTAGTGAAGATTTATACTGGAATGGAGAGTTCTGGGTTGAGAGTTCTTGGTTTTGGATTTAGGCAGATTGTTAAGATTGAACAGAAAGAGGCTGAGAATCTTTTAGTGTTTGCTGGTTTTGTTGGGATGATTGATCCGCCGAGGATGGAAGTTAAGAAGGCGATTCGTGAGGCCATTGAGGCTGGAATCAAGATTAAAATTATTACTGGAGATTCGGCTTTGACGACGAAGGCGATTGCCGCAAAGATTGGACTTAATGGTGAGGTTGTTGAGGGACGGGAGTTGGATAGGTTGGACGATAAGGGTTGGCATGATGTTGTTCGAACGAGGACGATTTTTGCGAGGATTACACCGCAACAAAAATTGAAAGTTGTTGAAATTTTGAAAAAGCAGAATGAAACCGTCGCTGTTACTGGTGATGGAGTTAATGATATTTTGGCTTTAAAGAGAGCGGATATTGGGATTGCGATGGGGATTCGTGGGAGTGATGTTGCGAGAGATAGTTCTGATATGGTTTTGCTTGATGATAATTTTGCGTCGATTGTTCGGGCGATTCGGCAGGGGCGACGGGTTTTTAATAATTTAAAGAAGTCTATTAAATTTTTGTTGGCGGCGAATGTTGGTGAAGTTTTTATTGTTGTGATGGGCTTGGTTCTTGGTTTGCCACTTGTGTTTTTGCCGCTTGCGATTTTGTGGATGAATCTTGTTACTGATTCTCTGCCGGCGTTGGCTTTGGCTGTCGAGCCTGCTGGAGAAAATGTTATGAAGAGGGGGCCAAAGAATGATGGTTTGTTGACAGGTGTTTGGCAGGCGATTTTGGTTGCTGGGGTTTTGATGGTTATTGCATCACTTTGGGTTTTTAATTATGGTTTGATAAATTCTAATTTGAAGGTTGCTCAGACGATGGCGATAACGACGGCGATTTTTTTTGAATTGTTTTTTGTTTTTTCTTGCAAGTCTCATCTTTCGATTTTCAAGACTGGGATTTTGAATAACAAGTATTTGATTTATTCTGTTTTGATTTCAGGTGGGTTGCATTTGTTGGCGATTTATACTTTGCTTGGAAGTGTATTTGGGTTTGTTGTGCTTTCTGGATTTCAGTTGGGGCTTTGTGTTTTGTTAGGGCTTTCTGGGTTGATTGTTTTTGAGATTGGGAAAGTTGGTAAATCTTTTTTTGTTCGTCGGTAAAATACTTTTGAATTAGCGACAGATTTATAAACTGATTTTTGTCAGTAGTATTACAAAATGAAAACTTTGGAGATAATATCCAAAGCTTCAATTGATAATTTTGAGGCTAGAATGAGTGCCCGATCGTTGTGTCGAGTGTGAAGATGACCATTCTAGTTATGTCTTAAAGCAATGGAGCGATCTTTCTATTGTATATAGATATTATTTTAATAATAGCAAATTTTCAGAGGTTACCTTTAATCTTTGAAAGCAAAAGGGTTTGAAATTTAATTTCATAAATAAACATTTTTGTTTAATTCCAGTTTATCCTGCTGGAGGATGCAGCTATTTGGTTTGGGTTTAGACATGCAAGTTTTTTCTTTGATTTATCTTAGGAAAGCAAACTGCTCAGTAACACGTAGTTAATCTGCCCTTAGGTCAAGAATACCCTCGGGAAACTGAGGCTAATACTTGATAAAGGTTTGTCGCTGGAACGCGACTACCTTGAAACATATGCCTAAGGATGAGACTGCGGATGATTAGCTTGTTGGTGGGGTAACTGCCTACCAAGGCGATGATCATTACGGGCTTTTAGCGGAGTTGCCCGGAGAGGGAATCTGAGACACTATTCCTAGCTCTACGGAGTGCAGCAGTCGCGGAACTTTTACAATGCACGCAAGTGTGATAAAGCGAACCAAAGTGTTTTTCTTTTAGAAAAACTTTTTCTCACTGTAAAAATGTGGGAGAATAAGGACTGGGAAAGACTGGTGCCAGCCGCCGCGGTAATACCAGCAGTTCAAGTGGCATCCCTTTTTATTGGGTCTAAAACATCCGTAGCTTGTTTGTTAAGTCTCTTGTGAAATCCTACGTCTCAAGCGTGGGGCTTGCGGGAGATACTGGCGAACTAGAGATCGGTAGACGTAAGGAGTACGCCGGGGGTAGCGGTTAAATGTGTTAATCCTCGGTGGACTAACGATGAGCGAAGGCACCTTACGAGGACGAATCTGACAGTGAGGGATGAAGGCCAGGGGCGCAAAACGGATTAGATACCCGTGTAGTCCTGGCAGTAAACACTGCTCACTAAACATCGGGCCCTCTTCGGGAGGATTCGGTGCTGAAGCGAAGGCGAAGAGTGAGCTACCTGGGAAGTATAGTCGCAAGATCGAAACTTAAAGGAATTGGCGGGGAGACATACAACGAGTGACGCGTGCGGTTCAATTAGATTCTACACCGTGAACCTCACCAGGAGCGACAGCAGGATGAAGGTCAGTCTAAAGGGCTTACCTGACACGCTGAGCGGAGATGCATGGCCGAC
>CAZUXN010000015.1:0-10965 GCA_964624735.1 Candidatus Woesearchaeota archaeon
AACAATTAAAAACCATTCAATCCTCAAACAACAATGCAAAGACTCTCCTTCCACAACGAAATCCGAAAAAACAAACGAAACTCATACCTCCTAATCGGAATCGTCCTCGCAGTCCTCCTCGCCCTAATCTACACAATCAGCTTCATAATCGGCGGCGATTATTTCTTTATAATAATCATAGCAGGAACAATAATCTCAATCCTCTACGTAGTCGGCGGCTACTACAAATCAGCCGACCTCGCAATCGCATCAGTCAACGCCAAATTAGCCAACGGGCAAGAATACAACCAATACCACAACATCGTCGAAGGATTATGCCTCGCATCCGGCCTCCCAAAACCAAAACTCTACATCATGCACAACCAACAAATCAACGCATTCGCCTCAGGTCGCGACCCAAAACACGCCATAATCTGTATAACCGACGGAGCCATAGCAAAACTCTCAAAACAAGAATTAGAAGGAGTATTAGCTCACGAACTCTCACACATCGCAAACTACGACATCCGATTTATGACCCTAACTGCAGTCCTCGTCGGCATGATAGCAATCATATCTCAAATATTTCTTCGAAGCCTCTTCTGGTCCTCAATGACCGGCAGCCGAAGCTCCAAAGACAACAGCAACGCAATTTTCATGATAATCGGAATCCTTCTCGCAATCCTTGCCCCAATCGTAGTCGCATTAGTTCAGTTAGCAATCTCACGAAAACGAGAATATGCCGCTGACTCATCCGCAGTAAAATTCATGCGAACCCCAACCGGACTAATCGGAGCCCTAAAAAAAATCCAATCCAACCAACCAATGAAAGTCTCCGGCGCAGTCTCCCCACTCTTCCTCGCAAAACCAACAAAAGAAAAAGAATGGTTCCAAACTCACCCACCCCTCGAAAAACGAATAGCAAGATTGGAAAGGATGTAGAAACTTTTATAAACTATAGAAATTCTATAGAACCATGATAACAACAATCCAACTCAACGACCAAACAAAAGATTCTCTTTCCAAAATAAAACAACAAGGAGAAACCTACGAAGCATTAATCATAAGAATGATGCAACTATTAGAACTCAAAAAGAGAGAGCAAGAAGAATTATTAATTGAAGGATGTAAGGTAATGGCAGAAGAAGATTTAAAAATAGCAAAAGAATTCGAAGCAATAGAAAATTTAGAAAACTGGGAGTGGTAATGATATTAAATAGAGGAGATATATTTCTCGCAAATCTAAAACCAGTAAAAGGACACGAACAAGGAGGAATCAGACCCATACTAATAATTCAAAACAACATATCAAATAAATATTCTCCTGTAGTCATCATCGCAGCAATCACTTCCAAATATATCGAAAAAGAATATCCCACAAACGTCTTCATTCCCAAACAAGAATCAAAACTAAACAAAGATTCAAAAATATTATTGAATCAGATTAGAACAATCGACAAACAAAGAATCATTAAAAAAATCGGGACATTAAATTCTTTCACAATGCAAAAAGTTGACATGGCTCTAAAAATTAGTTTAGAACTAAACTAATCAATCATCTCCGGCGCAGTCTCCCCACTCTTCCTCGCAAAACCAACAAAAGAAAAAGAATGGTTCCAAACTCACCCACCCCTCGAAAAACGAATAGCAAGATTGGAAAGGATGTAAAACATTTCCACTTCCCAAAAGGTCATTTCTTATGGAAACTCATGGAACAAATGGAAAAGTAGACTTAATACATGTTAAACATCCTCCCTCAAAAACCCAAACACACCCTCACAATTTTTTACTAAGTAGATACTCAAACACTCCCTTCCCCGCAACCGCACCCTCTCCCGCCGCATTAATCATCTGCTTCAAAAAATTATTACTAACATCGCCAGCCGCGAAAACACCGTCGACATTCGTCCTACCATCTTTCCCGCAAACAATATAATCCCCATCCATCTCCAATCCCAAATCTCGAACAACCTCAACCGCCGGCACCGCCCCAATCTCAATAAACACCCCATCAACATCCAACACCCTTTCCTGCAACTTACAACTTGCAACTTGCGACTTGCGAAATTTAGCCCCATTAACATCCAAAGCCCTCTCTTCCGACTTCCGACTTCTAACTTCCGACTTAACGAATCTGAGCCCCGTGACTCGCGTTTCCCCAATAATCTCAACAGGATTTGAGTAATAGTGTATCTCAATATTTGACGTCGAAGAAATTTTAGATAAACTAATCGGCTCACACCTCATCTCGTGCTTCCGATAAACAACATAAACCTTCTTACAAATCCCAGACAAATAAATCGCCGCCTTCGCCGCCGCATCCGCCCCGCCAATCACAGCAACCCTTTTCCCTCGAAAAAAATTCCCATCACAAGTCGCACAATAACTCACCCCCTTACCCAAAAATTCCTTCTCCCCAGGAATATTCAACTGCCGATGCTCCGTCCCCAACGCCACAATCAAACTCCTCCCAACAATAACCTTATCGTCCACATCAACAACAAATTCCCTTTTAGCACCCGACACCCCGACACCCCGAATACCAACTTTCTCAATATTCCCATTGAGAAAGTCAACACCAAATCCAACTGCCTGCTTCCTAATATTTTTCATCAACTCCATCCCAGAACCAACAAACCCAGGCCAATTCTCAACCTCACCAGCCAAATTCGCAGTCCCGCCGACGGACTTTCCAACAACCAGCGTCTTCAAATTATAACGTCCGGCATAAATCGCCGCAGTCATCCCAGCCGGCCCAGCTCCCAAAATCACAACATCATAAATACCCATAAACAAGTTTAATACAAAGACTTTTTATACTTTCCTCACAAACTTTAAATAACTCCTTCCCCAAATCAATACATGAACACAAAAGAGAAAATAGAACTAATAAAAGAGTTCGCCCAAGAAATCGTAACCGAAGAAGAACTGGAAGAATTATTTGAAAAAAATCCTCATCCAATAGCATACGACGGATTTGAACCTTCTGGATTAGCCCCAATACATTTTGGACTTTTAAGAGCAGCCAATTTAAAAAACATGCTAAAAGCCGGAATAAAATTCAAACTATATCTCGCAGACTATTTCGCATTCATCAATAACAAACTTGGGGGCAACCTAAAAAACATCAGACTAGCCGGAGAATATTTCATTGAAGTATGGAAAGCCTGCGGAATTGATACAGACAAAGTCGAAGTAATATGGGCAAAAGATATAATGAACGGAATTGAATACTGGGACAAAACTCTAACAGTAGCAAAAGAAATTTCCCTAGAAAGAAATATGAGAGCGACAACAATTATGGGAAGGGAACAAGGAGAAAAATTAAGCATGGGACAACTCTTCTATCCCCCAATGCAAGTAACCGATATTTTCCATATGAACGTAGACATTTGTCAACTAGGAATGGACCAACGAAGAGCAAATATGTTAGCAAGAGATGTTGCCGAAAAATTAAAATGGAAAAAACCAGTAGCAATTCATCATCACATATTACTCGGATTACAGGGAACACAAAAAAAAGGAAACAGCGAAGAGACACTGATAGCTTCCAAGATGTCCAAATCAGATCCAAAAAGTTGCATCTATATGCATGACACACACGAAGAACTCAAGAAAAAAATAAATGGAGCCTTTTGCCCAGAAGCCCAAGAAGAAGGAAATCCCCTTATGGAATATTGCAAACACATAATTTTCAAAAATATAACGTCTATGAAAATCAAACGTCCAGAAAAATTTGGAGGAGATATAGAATTCAAAAATTATGAAGAATTAAAAAAAGCATATATAGACAAAAAATTACATCCAATAGATTTAAAGACGGGAGTAACAGAAGAATTAGAAAAATTAATCAAACCAGTAAGAGAACATTTTGAGAAAAACAAAAGAGCCAAGAAACTCTACGAAACAGTTAAGAAATTTAAAATAACAAAATGAAATCTATTCGAACATCCAAAAAAACAAGCACCTCCATCACCCATCACCCACCACCTACCACCTCGAAAAACAAAGTTTCTCGCGTCTGGACATTTACAAACCAAACTCAACTCAACAAAAAACAATTCATAGACTATATCGAAAGAAAAGTTTTCCGAACAATCCGAAAATTTAATTTACTACCCAAAAACAAATCCATAACCCTAAAAAAATCCAACTCTCTAAATACACAAGTCCTCAAAAAAATTCTCGAAACAAAATTCCAAGTCAAAACGACTCACAACTCACAACTCATAACTCACAACTCAAGTAATTTATCCCAAATCGCCGAAGACACTTTCAAAAAAATCCTAAAAGGAAACTTCAATCTAGCAACTACAAAAGCTCCGCTTTTATATGTTTCCGACAAAGAAATAGAACTATACGCAAAGCTAACAAACACAAAAGGCACAAAAAGAAAACAAGACAAAAAAATCCAAACCCTCTTCCAAAAATTCCTAACCAAAAACCAAGATCTCGAACTCAACATTCTAAAAGCACAACAACAAATTGAATAAAGAACAAGCGCAAACTAAGAGCTCAATAATCAACCCACCGCCCACAAGCGAAGCGACCTAATACCTAACACCACGAGAAGCTTTGCTTCTCGTAGACCTCGAACTCAACATTCTAAAAGCATTTAATAGCCTCACCATCTACTCCTACCTATCAGCATCGTCTAATTCTCCCCTTCCCCAGCATGATATGCCCTGCACTTCACATCAAACCCATCACAAGAATAACACGGCTTATCCTTACTCAAAGTAATACAACCATCCCCAGCCGCCCTTTTCTTATCGTCGTTTTCTGCAACATCCTTCCATATACATTTCTTTACCAATCCCATATTTAATCCAAAAAATATCCAAGACTTATAAATCCTACCCCTGCCTCTTCAACAAATCCTTCAATCTTGCCGCATCAGCCGCCCTATCCTTAATCTCCTCAACCTCATAAATCTGATTACCACTAATCTCCTTCCCCTTCAAAACTTTCAAATCCCGCAACAATTTCTTCCTAATCTCATCCGAAATCATCAACTTACCATCCTCAGAATCCGAAATCCTCTTCGCCAACGAAATCGTGTTACCAATACTCGTATACTTCAACTTGGCCCCAGAACTCCGCAATTTGGGGTCTGCCGAGCGGCCACCTTTCTCTCTCGACGCAACCAACTCACCAACGTGCACCCCAATTCCAAAAACAATCTTATCCTTAAACTTCTTATTATAAACATTCAGCTCATTCAAAATCGCCATCCCAGCTTTAACCGCCAACGTCTCATTTTTATAAGTCTTAGTCGCAATCGGCGAGAACACAACAAAAATATAATCACCTCTCCAGTCAATCAACCCCTTCATTTTCCGAACACCCTCAATCACTTCATGCAACGCTTTCTTCGCAACATCACTCAACTTATTATAATCCTTAACGCTAACAGCAATAACCGCCGACATATTCTTCTCTCCCTTCAAAACCAAAGCCGCTTCCGCACTTCCCATATCTCTTTTTGTCAAGTCAACCATAGTCTTATCCTCATGACTATACCCATTATAATCAAGCCCCTGAACACTTGGTGACTTCTTCGTAAAATTCAAACTATTATCCATTCTCGCCCTAATCTTCAACGGTAGCCCCACCCCAACTTTTCCTCTCATTGTCCTAATCCTCCCAAAAAGCCTCTTAAAAATCCCAACTTTCCCATCAACAGTCCGCGTCTTCCGATATCGCCTAAATAAAATAAACCCAACTCCACCAACGACAACAATCAAAAAAATCCAAACAATAGAATACCCCTTAAAAATCCCAACATCTTTAAAATCATCAATCGAAATCGCCTTCCCCGTCAATAAAACCTGATGATTAACAAAACTAACTCCATCATCAATCGCAACATCATACTCCCCATTCGGCGCCTTCAGGTTAAATTTCCGAATCTCACCCAAACCAATATTCAAATCCAAAACTATACTCTCATTTCCAATCCCCACACTAATAGTCCTATTATAAACAACATTCCCAATATTTTTAACAGTAAGCACCGAGCCCTCAAAATTAAACTCAGCTTTTTGAACACCCGCCATCTCAAATTCTCTCTCCTCGACAATCCCACCAAAAGAACCGATAACTCTCCAAATACCAACAGTCGCATTAGAATCAAAATTAAACTCACCAAAATCACCAGCCTGAATAATTATCCCAGACTCCTTGACATTTGGCGAAACAAGTTTAACATCAATAGCCCCATCCATCTCAATCCCAGACTGGTCATAAACTTCAACCCCAACACTAAAACTCTCACCAGGCACTGCAACAACATCGCTCAAACTCATAACTAACGACGACGCAACATGATTAATACTAAACCCAATGCCAGCCGACCCCTCATTCAAAATTCCACTTCTCCCAGTATCATAAGCCCGAACATTAAGATAATAATTCCCTGCCTCAATAGTATCCGACGTCGAAAAAACCTCACTAACATAACCACCATCAATCGCCTTGCTAAAAGAAGTAATATTCGAACCCTCAACAAACCCGTTCAACAATTGCCCATTCGCCTTAATCGCCTCAATCTTAACAGTAATACCCTCGCCAGGATTATAAGCCGCCTTGTCCAACGAAACACTCACCGCCACATCATCACTAATCGTAAAAACTTTCGTCGAAATAACATTAGTCCCAAGCGAAACCACAACCTGACAGCTACCAACAATCTCACTCAAATTCACAATCTCCAAATCATCCAAAGTCAAAATTACATAAGGCAAACTATAAGATAATGCCTCACCACTATCATATTTTTTTGCCGGTGTTCTCTCTAAATTCGTCGTCCGATTCCCGCAAACCAAATCTACATTTAAATTTCCATACTCAGAACCAATAATCCCATCCGCACTTATATACAACCTGTCCCCAAGATTATAAATATCCAACGGCTCCGACAAAGAAATCCCAGCGACGACAAACGAACTAACCAAAACAAACATTAAAACAATCAAACATTCCAATTTTTTCATACACACCACACGAACTTTTAGTATATAAATATTACCAGTAAATATAAAAACAACTTCAAACATACTACCACATGACAAAAAACGAAGTGATAGACCCATGGAGTTCAGAACTCCCAGAGAACTATAAAAAAATAATCAAAGATTTCGGACTCGAAAAATTTGACATAAAAAATTTTCCAGAACCAAATCTCCTAATGAGAAGAGGAATCGTCTTCGCGGGCAGAGATTTAAAAATAATCTCGAAATGCATCAAAGAGAAAAAACCATTCTATGTTCTAACGGGAATTATGCCCACAGCAGAAAAACTCCACTTCGGAACAAAATCGGTAATCGACCAAGTCAAATATTTCCAAAAACACGGAGCCGAAACCTACGTCCTAATCGCAGACCTTGAAGCCACAGCAACAAGAGGACTACCCCTAAAAGAAGCCCAAAGAAGAGCACTCGAAATCCACATCCCATGCTACATCGCCCTCGGACTAAACCCACAAAAAACAAAATTCTATTTTCAATCAAAAAACAACGAAGTAAGAAATCTTGCATTCATATTATCAAACAAAGCAACCCTAAACGAATACAAAGCAATCTACGGGAACCCAGAACCATCAAGAATTATGGCATCAATACTCCAAGTCTCAGACATCCTACATCCACAACTAAAAGAACCAATACCTGGAATAATTCCAGTAGGTATAGACCAAGACCCACACATAAGACTATCCCGCGACATTTCAAAAAGAGCAAAGGAATTCAAGTTCTTTCAACCCTCATCAATCAACCACAAATTCGTTCCAGACCTACTCGGCAATCTCAAAATGTCAAAATCCGAAGGCAACTCATTATACCTCCTAGATACCGACGAAGAAATAAAAAGAAAAATATCAAAGGCACTCACCGGCGGACAAAAAACATTAGAAGAACAAAAAAAGAAAGGCGGAAATCCCGACAACGATATGCTATTTGAACTTTTCAAACAACACCTAATAGACGACGACAAAGAATTCAAAAAAAGAATCAAAGATTATAAAGAAGGAAAAATACTAGACTCCGAAAACAAAAAATATGCAACAGAATTACTGCAAAAATATATGAAAGACTTCAGAAAAAAATATGAAGAAGCCAAAAAACAAATCGACAAATTTATCCTCAACACCTAAACAACATTATTAACCATAGCAACTTCAATCCCACCATCCCCAATCTTCATTCCAACTGCTCTCCTCTCATGAGCCGTCCTCCTCATCTTCACAATTCTCAAAGCCCTATCTCCAACACCAGCAATAGCACCCTCATAAAAAATTGTAACCGAATCAGAAAGAAACGCCAAAACATCCGTCTTCGTCCATTCCCCACTAACAATACTCGTTCCCCCATCATTCTCCAAACTCTCATCAACAAAAACCGTCGTAACTCTCATCCTCTTCATCAAAGAACTCAACTCAAAAATCGTCTGCCGAATTTTCCCGCCATCATTTAAATTCAAAGCCAAAACCGAAATCGGGTCAAAACAAATTCTCCTAATATTATTCCTTGCAATTACTTTTGTCAACTCATCCTTCAATTCATTAATCTCAGTCCGTGGCGAAAATCTTATAAACTTAATCCTCCCTTCCGAACTCAACTTCGTAAAATCCCAGCCATAAGTCATCCCATCATTCAATGTATCAACAATATCCGGCTCGAACGAACAATACAAACCATTCTCATTAAACTTCGTCGCCCCATTCCAAAGAAACTGCAACAAAAAAGTCGACTTCCCCGACCCAGGCCCACCCACAATCAAATTATCAGAATCCCTCACAAAACCTCCCTGACAAATTTTATCAAACCCCACAATCCCCGTCGGACACCTATCCATCACCTCTACCATTTTATTTCTCCAAATACAAAAATCACAAATCTTTATAAATTCTCCTTTTCTACTTACAGCATGAAAACACTCAACCTCCACTGCGACTACATCAAATTCAAAGCCCTCAAAAAAGCAATCAAGTCCATCGACGAATTAGCCCCCAACCAAAACCTCGAAGCCGAATCAAAAGAATGCTTAGTAGTTTTAATCGCCGTCGAAAAAGGAGACTCAGAATCAACAATCCCAAAACTAACCGACGACATAAAAAAAATAGCCAACGAAGTCAAAACAAAAAACATCGTCCTCTACCCATACGCCCATTTATCTTCAAATCTCAGCTCCCCAGAAACAGCAATCCAAATCCTGCGAACTGCAAAAAGCGAACTGCAAAAAGCGAACTGCGACGTAATCGTGGCCCCTTTCGGCTACTATAAACAATTTGAAATCAAAGTCAAAGGTCATCCGCTGTCAGAACTCTCAAGAGAATTTGAAATCGAAGAAAACGAAATCGAAGAACAAGACATAACAGAACAAGAGAGAGCATTAATGTTGAAAAAATTAAGCAAAGTAAAAATGCAAGCCCCGAGGGGAAACAACAATTTAAAATCAAATGTAGAACTAGGAAGAGAATTAGACTTATATATAGTAAATGAAATAGTGGGACCTGGGCTTCCACTCCTAACACCAAAAGGAACAGCAATAAAAAGAGAAATCGAAAGATTCACAACAGACGAAGAACTCAAAAGAGGATACGAATATACATCAACCCCAATCATGGCAAAAAGCGACCTCTACAAAATCTCAGGACACTGGCAACATTACAAAAAAGATATGTTTGTTTTAGACATAGAAGGAAATGACTACGCACTCCGACCAATGACATGCCCATTCCAATTCGTTCTCTTCAAAAGAAAACCAAGAAGCTACAAAGACCTACCAAAGAAATACGCAGAAATCGCAACACTATATAGAAAAGAACAAT
This sequence comes from Candidatus Woesearchaeota archaeon, assembly GCA_964624735.1. Lineage (GTDB taxonomy): Archaea > Nanobdellota > Nanobdellia > Pacearchaeales > GW2011-AR1 > JAGVXH01. Next base: position 9,809 of record CAZUXN010000015.1, read on the forward strand.
CAGGAGAACTACGAGGCCTAACAAGACTCTGGCAATTCACCCTAGCTGACGGACACATAATTTGCACACCAAAACAACTCGAAGAAGAATTCAAAAAAGTAATGGACCTAATAGGATATCTCATGAAAACATTCGATATAGAAATATGGTACAGATTCTCAAAATGGGACCCAGCAAACAAAAAAAACAAATATATCGACAACCCAAAAGCATGGGAGGCCTCACAAAAATCAATGAAAAAAATCTTAGACAACCTAAAGATAAAATATATTGAAGCAAAAGACGAAGCCGCATTCTATGGACCAAAACTCGACCTTCAATATAAAGACGTCTACGGGAAAGAAGACACCCTAATCACAATACAAATCGACTTCGCGTTACCGCAAAAATTCGGACTAACATACTTAGACAGCGACGGAAAAGAAAAAGAAGCAATGGTAATCCATCGGTCATCAACAGGCGCAACAGAAAGAATTATCGCATACCTATTAGAAAAAACCCAAGGAAACCTCCCATTATGGCTAAGCCCAATCCAAACAAGAGTAATGACAATGAGCGATGACGTCAAAGATTACGCAAAAGAAATCAAAGACAAATTAGTCGAAGCGGGGATAAGAGTAGAACTAGACGAATCAAGCGAATCCATAGGAAAAAAAGCAAGGAATGCAATCGTAGAAAAAGTTTTCTATCTCCTAACCGTCGGCGAAAAAGAAAAATCCAAAAACAAAATCGCAATCCGAAAACGAGACTCAAAAAAAATCATAGTAATCACTCTCGACAAATTCATAACCCAACTCAAAAAAGAAATATCTTCCAAAACCTTATAAACTTCCATTCACTAAAACAAATATGAAATGGGGAAAATTCATATTACTATTCCAAGCTATCATAACACTAATATTAGGAATCATATTCTTCTCACAAATTTTAAATATCAACATCCAAAAAATAACCCAATCCGAAATCACAATCGACACACTCAATATATCATCACAGCAAACAATAGGATTACCAGAACTTCAAAAACAATATTCAACCGCATCCTACATCCTCCTATTTGTCTCCCTAATCGAACTAATTATAATTACAAGACTCCTCACCTAACCCCTAATACCTAATCCCTAATACCTCGCGAAGCGCGTCTCCCTAATCGAACT
>CAZUXN010000015.1:11065-13157 GCA_964624735.1 Candidatus Woesearchaeota archaeon
AACCCCTAATACCTAATCCCTAATACCTCGCGAAGCGCGTCTCCCTAATCGAACTAATTATAATTACAAGACTCCTCACCTAACCCCTAATACCTAATCCCTAATACCTCGCGAAGCGCGTCTCCCTAATCGAACTCATAATAATCACAAGACTATTAACATAATGGAAACAATCGAAACCTGTCTCGGCCACATAACGTCAACTTGCCCAAACTGCAAAACCGACGACAAAAACAAACAATGCCCAAACTACAACCCAGTCATTATAAAAACATTCGAAATAATAGAAAAACCTTATTCTACCTCACCTTCTTCCCAACCCTCAAAGTAACAAACCCGACAACAACAATCAAGACAAAAACACCAACGACAATCCCACCAGTCGAACCAACAACTCCGACAACCCCACCAGTTACACGAGAAAAGAACCCGACCTCCTCAGCATCATTACCACCCAATCTAACTAACTCTTCACCAAAACCATCTTCCTCACATTCCCTATTCTCTTCCGGCCTGTCGTTTATAGTCCCACACATCTGCATATCAAGACACTTTCTTTCCTCTTGCCCATCAACACACTCATCCCAATCCCCGCAAATCCAATCCTCATAACACCGAGAACTACTACTACCACTCCCACTACTAACATAAACACTCCCACCAGACCCAGACAAAATAACCTTATTCATCACCGCAGGCCCAGAATTATGTCCAACCAAATCAACAGCAAAAACCGTATAAACATATTCCCCTCTCCTCAAACTCTCATTATCAACAAACCTCAAAACATCCCCACCAACCGTCCCAATCCAATCCCCATTCCGCGAAACATTATAATAATCAATCCCACTACAATCAGGCTCATCACTCGCCGCCACCCACTCCAACAAAATCGAACCAACCTCCCCAGAAACACTCAAATTCGACGGAGCCAATGGAGGAGTTTTATCTATACAAATTATCGCCAACCCCTCAGCCCCCACAACTCCAAAAACAAAAACACACATCAACGCAATCAAAATTATTTTTTTCATCCTACGCAATCCAACTAACTTCATTATTTAAAACATCACTCGCTTTTGCATCAAGCCAATACCGCCCATCAGAGATATTAGTAATGCCATAATAAGTTGTATTCAAATCAAGTTCAAACAATCCATTCATAGAATTCAAACTCAAACTAATCCACGGAGTCGTAACACAACTCTCCCCATTTACAACTCCACCAGTTTCCGGGCAAATCCCAAAACCTTCTTTAATCTCCCTCAACCTACATACAACACTACCATTATCAACCCCAGATTTATTATCAGTTACATTAAATTTAATCGGAAGAATCTCATCATAAGCCCCACCAATCAGACTTACCAACTCAATCACCGGCCCAGTCCTATCAACCCTCAAGGCAACACTATCATTTCCAACATTCCCAAACTCGTCCTCGGCAAAAACAAACAACTCATAATCACTCTCATTAATATCAACCGGCGTATTCTTAGAAAAATAATACTCTCCATTATTAAAACGGTCATAAGTCAAATCAAAAACCTCTTCGCCATTAATAGTCACAACAGACCACTTCTGAGCAATCCCCGAAGCATCATTAATCGTCGCCCTAATCAAAACATTATCATTCTCCCTATAATACTTTTCAAACAAACCCTTATTCGTAATATTCACAAACGGCACACGAGTATCATTCAAATAATAAACATTAGCAACCAAATTATACTGCCCGGGCCACAATGCCGGATGCGACCTAATCGTCAAATAAACCTCATCATGCTTATTCAAATTATCAATAGCCTCACTCGTCGTATTATAACAATAAAAAGTCCCATTAGGAACCTCAAGAACATTCAGCCCAAGCGGATGATTAATTGTCAAGGGATTTTCCTCACTACATTCCAACACTATATCCTCATGATACAACCCAAACCAAGTATACTTCCTCACAAAACCACCCAACTCAAAATCCCCTTTCCAAACCGGATATTCAATCTGATTCTCCGAAGTTATATTCATTCGCAAAATATGAGGATACTGTTTATTCCCATAACCATCCAAATAATCAAAACTAAAATTAGCAGTC
>CAZUXN010000016.1:0-6677 GCA_964624735.1 Candidatus Woesearchaeota archaeon
AAGCGCCTGCAGAAATTTATTTTAAGGGGTGACAAATGTCTGTGGGCTATACACTATCCCAACTCTTAAAAACCTAAAAACCCTTTTTACAAAATGCCAATCAAAACACCAGACATTCTTCCAGGCGAAAAAGGTTATATTTCAAAAAAAGAAAAAACAACAAAAAAGAAATTAAAAGAAAAAATAGAAAAAACTAAACAAAGAAAAAAAGAAACAACAATAGGCAAAATCAAAACAGGTTCAAAAGGATATAGAATTGGCAAATCAAAAATTACTCCAAACAAAGAAAAAAAATATCCAATTTGGCGATATTCAAAAAAAATCGGAGAAATTATAGTAAAAAACAAAGGAGCAAAAGAAGAAATCAATCTAAAATTCAATAGATTCGGCGGCATCGGAAACCACAAACACCTAATCCAAGATGCCGACTTCCAATTCCAATGGACAATTAGAGAACAAGAACTCCTAATGACCCAGGGCAAATGCTTCCTTTGTCGTAAAAAAATATCAAAAACAGCGAAGCCAAATCTATATCACTACAAAATATTCAAGAAACGAATCGAACTCTTAGAAGAAGCATCAGAAGTCCCACAAGAAGTCCTTTCTGGAAAACTCACAATCGAAAAAGGCTGGGAAAAATTCAACAATATTCTCGAAGAAGGAAACAGATATTATATGTCACTAAAAGACACAGCCCTCATCTGCCAATCATGCGCAAAACAAAAAGGATTAAATAACTAATGAAAAAACATTGGTTCGTCTACATTCTCGAATGCCAAGACGGCTCCTTCTATACAGGCATCACAAACAACCTCGACAAACGAATGAAAGCCCAAGCCGAAGGCAAAGGCTCCAAATATGTAAAAATAAAAAAATTCAAAAAACTTCTCCGAACAAAACAATGTAAATCAAGACCCGACGCACAAAAAGCCGAATATAAAATAAAACAACTTCCCAAAAAAGAAAAATTAAATTGGTTTAACTAAACAACAAACTCCGCTTTTTCTGTCCTAACAACTCCATCAACATCAACATTCCTGGCGACAACCCCCTTCCTCTTCGATAATTCACGAACCTCGGCCGGTTCCAAATTATCAACATTTTCGGGATAAATAATATCGTTTACTTCAATCATATAATTAACACTAACATCCCGAAAATTCTCAACTCCAAAAAACAAATCATCAACAATACTTTTATCTTTAATTTTCAAAGAACAAAAATCAATGACAGGTTTATCGTCGCCATTTCCAGACTTGCTATTTTTCGGCGCCCTTGCCTTAATCTTCAAAACAAAATCATCACCACTAAAACTCAAAGCAAAAAAAACTCTCGGAAATTTATTCATTAATCCCAAAACCTCCGATGCCTCAACTTCAGTATCAATAACATTTTTACGAATTCCTTGAAAATTTCTAACCTTAACAGCATCAAACCCAATCTCTCCCTTTAAATCTAAAGTCGAAATAATAACCCCCTTAATCACAACGCGCCCATCAATCTTCTCCAAACATCGCCTAACTAAAAAATTCACATACTCAACCCCAGCTTTAATTGCCCAATTCTTAGATTGCCGTTTCCCTTCAATCAAATATTTATTTCGATATATTCCCCTGCTAAATTTTAAAAAAGCTCCATGTACCTCGTCATCAAAAACACCATTAAAAACTTTTTTCATAACTGTCATATATCAAAATATAAAATCCAATTTATAAACTTACCCAACTTACCAAACTTTATAAGTTCCAAATTCATATATTATTATGGCAGACTACAAAGACATAAAACGTATCATCGTTGGCGCAATCATCGTCGGAATATTCGTCCTAGCCTTCTTCGTCCTAAAGCCAATAATCATCCCAATCATTTTTGGACTCCTCTTCGCCTACATCTTCAACCCTGTACATAAAATAATAAAATCCAAAGTAAAAGGCAAAAACATTTCCGCCTTAATTCTTCTCCTTAGTCTAACAATCATAATAGCAATCCCAGTATTTTACTTAGTCCCAATAATCGTCGAACAAACCTTCAACACATACGTCCAACTACAAACCTTCAACTTCGTCGAATTCTTCAGCAAATTTTTCCAAAGCGATTTTTCAATCAAATTCGCTCAATCCATCGACAACATCATTGGACAAACTTTCTCCACATTTCTAAACCAATTCAAAAGTTTCCTAATCAACCTCCCATCATTACTCCTCCAATTCGCAGTTTTCCTGTTCACATTTTATTTCGCAATCAGAGACAGCAAAGAACTAAAAGAGTATTTATCGAGCCTTTCCCCATTCTCTAAAGAAACAGAAGGCAAATTCCTAAAAGAATTCAGAGGTATAACCAACGCAATCATCTTCGGCCAAGTTTTAATCGGAATTATTCAAGGTCTTGCCGTCGGCGTTGGGCTATTTATCCTCGGAGTCCCAAACGCAATAATTCTAACGTTCATCGCATGTCTCGTTTCAATAATTCCAATTCTCGGTTCGTGGCTCATCTGGTTACCAGTAGGTTTATTCCTTCTACTGTCCGGCCAAACATTCGCAGGAGTATTCCTACTTTTATACGGAGCACTATTTGTAGCAACAATCGATAACCTATTACGACCATACATCCTGTCAAAACAATCAAATCTTCCAATTGCACTAAGTGTCATCGGGACAATCGGCGGACTATATTTCTTTGGAATTGCTGGTCTCGTCCTTGGGCCACTTGTCTTAGCTTACGTTTTAATCATTATCGAATTCTACCAAAAAGGTAAACTAAAAGATTTATTCAATAAATAAATCATGAAACTAAAAATAAAAAATTTTAATTGGTTAGCAGGCCGACCAGTAGCAATCTTAAATGATGAAACTGCAAAAAAAATGAACGTCTTCGTCGACGACAGAATTGCAATAACAAGCTCAAAAAAAATATATACCATAACCGACATCTTCCCGAAATTAGTCAAAAAAAATGAGATAGGACTATCTCAAGAACTAAGTAAAATATTAAAATTAAAAAATAAATCAATAGTAGAAGTCAGCATCCCAGAACTATCAGACGCATCCCATCTAATCAAGAAAAAACTTTCAGGCGAAAGACTAAATAAAAAAGAATTAACACTTTTAATTTCAGAAATCGTCCAAAATAATTTAACAGAAGCCGAAATAGCATTCTTCACAGCCGCAGAAAAATTAAACGGAATGAACCTCGAAGAAACAATTAATTTAACAAAAGCAATGGTAAAAACCGGAGCAAAATTAAAATTTAAAGGAAAATACATAGCAGACAAACATTGTATAGGCGGGATATCAGGAAATCGGACAACCCCAATCGTAGTCGCTATTTGCGCCGCCGCAGGACTAACTCTCCCAAAAACATCATCACGAGCAATAACATCAGCATCAGGAACAGCAGATGTAATTGAAACAATTTCGAATGTAGATCTTTCACTAAAAAAAATAAAAAAAGTAGTTAATAAAACAGGAGCATGCTTAGCATGGGGTGGCTCTCTCGGGATAGCTCCATCCGACGACAAAATAATTCAAGTAGAACGATTGCTAAACTTAGACGTCGAACCACAGCTCATCGCATCAATCATGTCAAAAAAAATCGCAGCCGGAGCAAAATACATCCTAATCGACATTCCATATGGCAAAGGAACAAAAGTAAGTAATTTATCCAACGCAAAAAAACTCGGCAAGAAATTCGAAAAGATTGGGAAAAAATTTAAATTAAAACTAAAAGTAGTTTACACCGACGGTTCACAGCCAATAGGAAACGGAGCCGGTCCAATTCTTGAATTACTTGACATATTAAAAGTTTTACAAAATAAGAGAGACGCCCCAGAAGATCTAAGACAAAAATCACTTTATCTGTCCTCAGAATTAATCAAACTTTGCGGAATTAAAAACTCAAGACAAAAAGCCGAAGAGATGTTGTCCTCCGGAAGAGCCTACGAAAAATTCAAAGAAATAATCAACGCCCAAAACGAAAAGAAAAATTTTGAAAAAAGAATAAAATCACTATCCCCAGCAAAATTCAAAAAAACAATCAAAGCAAAAAAATCAGGCAACATAACATCAATAGACAACAAAGGAATCAACTCGCTCTGTCGAATTCTCGGAACTCCCGAAACAACTTCTGCTGGCGTCTACCTCCACAAGCACGTCGGTGAAATCAAAAAAAGAGAACCAATCTTAACCTTATATTCAGAAAACCGAAGCAAATTAAGAGACGGTTTAAAATTCATCAAAAAATTCAAACCTATTGAAATCAAATAACACTCGCCCTCAAAATCACAACATCCTCAACCGGCTTATATCCAACTCCCGTCGGCACAGAACCAATCGCATCAACAACATCCATCCCCTCGACAACCTCACCAAAAACCGGATGCTTACTCGTCAACGGCTGCTTATCATAATCCAAAAAACTATTATCTACAAGATTAATAAAAAACTGACTACCACCACTATTCGGTCCACTATTCGCCATTGCAATCGTCCCTCGAATATTCGAATGCCCCGCAACAAACTCATCATCAATCTTATACCCCGGACCACCCATCCCAGTCCCCGTCGGGTCCCCACCCTGAATCATAAAACCCGGAATCACCCTATGAAAAATCACCCCATCATAAAACCCTCCTCAGCCAACTTCCGAAAATTCCCAGCAGTCACCGGCATATCCCCATACAATTCTATCACAATATCCCCTTGATTAGTTTCCAACTTAATTCTAGTATCCATATTATCCTCGATATTGCCAAACATTTTCATGACAAACAACACAAACAACAAAACCAAAACACCAGTTATAAATATTGCGACAAACTTATTTTTCAAAACTTTAGGATATTTCATCCCCTATACCTCGACAATAAAAACAATATCAAAATCCCAACTCCCATCGAAACAATCTGACTCAATAAAAAATTCCCAGGCAATAGATACTTATCAAGCAAATTCCAAGCTCCTCTCCAAAAACTTACAATCGAAATCGAAGCAACAAAAACAATCAACACATCCAACAAGCTCGCCTTCTTTAAAATTTTTTCTAACATAAATCATAACACCTAAACAAATTTAAAAACCTTCTCCCTCAAAAACATTAAGCCTGTATCGCATAATGGTATTGCACGCGGCTCGAACCCGCGGCCCTCCGGGGCGTCCCCGTTCGATTCGGGGTACAGGCGTAGCCCTTAGCATGAATCGAAATTCAATTCTGAGCAATTCACTTTTGAAAACGAAAACCAATAACAATATTCTTAAAAACTAACATAACTCAAAAACAATAGCTCGCGTGGCACAATGGTACTGCACTGGTCTTGAACACCAGGCCTTACGGCTTCCAGGTTCGATTCCTGGCGCGAGCGTATATATTCGGAATCTAACGGTTCGATTATAAGAAACGTTTGAAATAATAAATTTATAAAGTTTAAATTTATTGAACAGATATGGTAAAGATAATTTTTAAAAAAACTTTATTATGGAAATTCTTGTTTATCGATGTATTACTCCTAACTTTTTTGTTTTATTTTCTTTTCTATAACTCACAAGCCATACATTATGGAATAACCTTAGGGGTTGTTATTGGTTATATTATAATATTAATTATACTCTACTTTTTGAGAAATCTTAAAATAGTCTTTAAAGACAAAAGATAAAAATCTTATATAAATCTAAATATTAAATTCACTCTTCTGTCCAATATCGGAACTTCTCTTTTTCTATCCAACTCAAAGAACTATACTTATTCTTATTTTCTAATTGCTTGACTTTTTCTTCTAATCGTTCTATTTTTTTATCTTGAATATTCTCTTTTTTAAGTTGTATAATATGCAATATTTTTTCAAAGATTTTTTTCATTTTTCCTCTAAATTTAATTAAATAAAATAAGAACTCAAGTTTTATTAATATCGATCATCATTATTTAACTTCTTCTCTTCTTAACCTCATAACTCTTCTCCCCCATCTACCTTCATCATCCAAACCCCAAAGCCCATCTAAACAGACTTCAAAGCTAAAACAGCAAGACCAATCTAGCCTCACCATTCAAAGTCATCTACCGACGCAGTCGTTCTACCGGAAATTTTAATTTCCGTTCTACCAAAAAATTCCTAAGAATTTTTTGTTCTACCGCGCAAGCGTTCTAACCTATCCGAACAATGAAGCCAAACCTTCAGCCGCCTCGGCCCGAGGTTCTTCTTTCTTCTCTTCCTTAGGTGCTTCTGCCTTCGCCTCGCCAGCAGCCGGAGCCGCAGCAATAGACGCATTCGCCAACTTCTCGTCGATGTTAACGCCCTTCAAAGACGTAACAAGCACCTTCACTTTCGCTTCATCAACGTCAGCCCCAGTCGCCGCGATAACTTTCTTCAAGTTCTCCTCACTAACTTCCTGCCCAACCTTGTGCAACAAAAGTGCCGCATATACATATTCCATTTAATCATTTTCCTCCGAAGATTTATCTTCTTCAGTATCTTCCCCATCAACCAAAACCTCAAAACAATCTACATTCTTCGGATTAATATATATCCTTCTCCCATCGACCAAATCAAAACGCGTAAACTCACTCTGATGAATACTATCTGTTAAAACACCCTTGAAAGTTTTTTTATTTCCCTTTGAAAACACAGTTATCTCAGTCACAACTTTCCCCTTCTCTAACACCGACGACTTCAAGTTTTCATCACTCAT
>CAZUXN010000016.1:6777-12166 GCA_964624735.1 Candidatus Woesearchaeota archaeon
TCTCAGAATTAACAATCCCCATCTCAACAGCAAAAGCCAGACCCCGACCACAACTTTCAATCAACTCATCCAAAGCCCAAGCCTTATCAATCTTAATATCAACATAAACTTTTTTCTCGTCGTTATCAAAAGCAGCAACGGGTTCAACCCCAACTTCGAACGGAATAATATTCAACTTCGCCATAATCGACGCATGTTTCTCACTAATCTCATCACCCTCCTTAACAATAACCTTATCTTTCATAATTGCAATCTTCCCACTCTCAACTTTAGGCGCCAAGCCAACCGCGCTCAAAGCAGAAATATCAGGCCCAGGCAATAAACCCGTCGGTCCCGCCTTAACCTCAATATCACACGGAGCAATCTGCCCAGCCTTCGCCTTCGCCGGACTCTTCTCGTCCGCAAGAATTCCAGAAATCTCAAACGCATCATGGTCGCTAAACAAAATCGCCGTCGAATCATCCACATAAGGAACCAATTCATGCAATTCCTTAATCCCACAATGTTCCAGAGCAAAATCAACCAAACTTTTCTTAACAACCTGAACCCTTGCCTTTCCTCTCAATTTCTTCTTAATATCCTGAAACTGCGCCGACGGCAAACTCTTCACTGAAATAACCATCACAGTCTTTGACCTCATCAACCCCGCCAATTCCCGAACCTTCGCTTTCTTTAAATCAGAAACATGAGTCTCTCTTTGTCCCACCATTTTACTTCTTCACCTCCAACTTTTCATCAACCTTCCTATTCGCCAAGTCCCTCGGCGAAGCCGAACCACCATCGCCAGAAGCAATATCACCAGCAACCTTTGGTTGCAACCCCCTCGAAGATATAGTCTTCGTATCCCCTATCGCCACCGGCGACCCCATTGTAAACTTAATCAAAACTTCCCGAATATTATCCCGACCTCGAGGCAACAACTTTTCTAATCCCTTCAAAACCGCCTCAACATTCTCAGTCAACTCATCATCACTCATACTCTCCTTCCCAACACCCAACTTAATCGCCATCTCCTTATTCCGAACACGAATCGACTTATTCATCTTCCCAATCATCATCTTAATCATCTCATCATCCTCCTTCGGAATAATTCCAATCTGTGGCGACGGCATCTTTCCAGCCGGTCCAAGAACTCGCCCAAACTTCGTAGCAACTTTCGCCATCATCGGCGCAACCGCAATAAACGCATCATACTTCTTCGCCAACTTCTTAATGTCCTTCAATTCTTTATACTTCACAAAATCAGCCTCGGTAATACTATCAATCAACTTCGACCTCTTCGTCAAAAATCCAGCCAACTTCCGCTCGCCCCCATTCGGCACCGACACAAAACTATTCAACGCCTCTTTCCTCACATCAAAATTCTTCAGATTCACAATCAAGTCCAACGTCTGCACAAACTTCCGCGCCTTCTCCTTCCTTAACTCAACCAATGCGTCTCTAATTTCCATAATATAAACTGTTAGAATTTATTTCGACCTAAGTCTTCTACTAACAGTAGTACAATCCAACCGAAATTCCCATTTATAAAACTTGCCCTCTACCACATAAATCCTTAAATAATCTACAATCAATTTTCTATAATGGAACTAATAGCACTTCTCTCAACTGGCAAAGGAACATGGGGGCAAGTCTCAGGACTAATGCAAAAAGGCGAATGGGAAAAAATAATAATAGTCGGCCCAGCCTTCGCAAAAGAATTCCAAGTATATGACATACCTTTTGACTTCATAGAATTCGACCCAAACAAAACCTTAATCCAACTAAAAAAAGATTTAGAAACAAAACTCAAAGGCAAATTCAAAAACCTCGAAGTCGCACTCTCAATCGCATCCGGCAACGGCAAAGAACACATCGCCCTCCAATCAGCACTACTAAGCCTCCCCGTCGGCGTCCGCTTCACCGCTCTAACCAAAGACGGCGTCATAATGCTATAATTCAACAACAACACTTAAATAATAAAAAAGTGCTATATTAAAATGGAACACAATAAGGTATTAAAAATAGCTTCGGGATTCATGTAGCGTCAGATCCATATTTATACAAATTGTCCAGACAATGAGGAATTTGTACGAGAGGTAGTATCGGCCCGATACGGTGCATTAAGCGATATAACCATTATAGACTACATTCCTGCAGGAAAGATGGTTAAAGGCACATTTAAAGATCTCGCTTCGAAACTTACTCCAGACCATTTCTCACAAGAATCAAAAAGACTAGCAGAATTACAAAAGCATTTCACTAGATTCCTTAACACCCAATAATCATCTTAAAAATATTTCACAAGCGCGAAAGGACGCGACAAATCCATACATAAAATAAAAAATAAAAATTTATTTACCTACCTTCTCTTTTTCTTAGCAGGTTTTCTCTTCGTCGGTTTCCTTTTCGCAACCTTCTTCTTAGTAGGTTTCTTAGCAAGAGCTTTCTTTCTTTTCTCCATCGCCGTCAATTGCTTCTTAAGAGACTTAATCTTAATCGCACACGCCTTTGGACTTTTTGGTAACACCATTCCACACACTTCATTTAGTTAAAGCATAAGCTCGAAACATCAACGACAAACCCATTCAAATAATTACCTAAATCACAAATAACCCCTTTTAATTATTAAACAAGTCGCGAATAAAATTTTAGGCACAGAGTCGTGCGAAGCATGACAAAGCCGTTCAGAAATTTTATGAGCTTACATGCTTTAACTTAAAATAAATTTTTCATAAAAAATTTATTTTAAGTTAAAGCTAACTAATGGGGTACACAGCTGAGGGGCATATGCCCCTGAGCTAGACAATTCGTACAAACCAAAAGAACATCATCAACAAGAACACAAGCAATATCAAATACCCCGCAATTCTATACGCCCACTTCGCAACTTTCTTCGACCTTGTAATACTCAGAACAGCCAAATAAAAGAACCTCCCACCATCCAATATTCCCAACGGCAACATATTAAACAAAGCCACCAACAAATTAATCACCATTACCCACCAAAGCAAATGATAAACAAAATAAACAAAATCCCCATCCCAGCTCGGCTTATAATAAGTCGACGCTTCCTTAAACCCCATAAACTTATCAAGAACATTCCTGACAGCACCACGATTCCCACCGACGCTATTCCCAACCCCAAGATAAGCCAAAGATGAATCCTCAGGATGCGCCCTCAAAACAACATCATAACTATAAGTCCCATCCTCACCCTCAGTTACAAACACAACTTCATCCCCTGGCTCACAGCTCTCCAAAAACTCTCTCAAATCATCCCGTCCTTTAATCGCAACATCATCAGCCATGACAATCGCCCCACGCATCCCAGCCAAAACAGCCGGCGTCTCGCTATAAGCAACCAAATACTCACTATCACTATTATTAATCTGCACAGCCAATCCATCATCTAAATAAAACGTCCCATTCACAGTCAAAACGCTCGTCAAATTCCCATACTCACCAAATCCATCAATACTACCAATCGGCACAATCGCCAACGCATAACTATCAAAAACATAACCCGACGCCGTAAACGAACTAAAAAAGAACAAAACATAAAGCCCATAAAAAATCAAAGCAAAAATTACATTCGCGAAAACCCCCGCCCCTAAAATCGTCATCTGCTCCAATTTCCTCTTTTTCTCAAACCCTTTCTTTTCCTCCTCTACAAACGCCCCCAAAACCGGACCAAGAAAAACCAGCCCAGTCGACTTAATCTTAACCCCAAACAACCTCATAAAAATCCCATGCGAAAACTCGTGAACAATCGCAACAATCGCCAACGCAACAATAAAATAAGTAAAATAAAACGGCGGGAAAAAAGATTGCATCCCAAACAGCTTCGGAAAATACGGAATCAACGGAGCAATCGGCGGCGCCTTAATCACCTTAGTAATCTCAGGATACAACAAATAAATCACAACCGTCTGCCCCAATATCCAAATCATCATCCCCATCAAAACCAACCCAACCCCAACAATCACATACTTCAACTTATGCAACACTCCCTTAAAATTATCCCCAATATACTTAATAGCATCAACCCCAAACTGCGTCCGATACATAAAAATAATCCCCTGCCGACTCAACGCCTTCTTCCGCAAACTCAAAAACCAAACCACGAACAAACTAAACAAAACCAAAAATACAACATCATAAACCCAAAAGCTCACCATTCAAATAAATACGAAACCCTCTTTAAAAACTATTCTCTCAAATATAATAAAATAAGGTTTTGGTTTCAAAAGAATATTTAATTTTATTTCTCTAAATATACTTTACCATCCTCAGTGATTTCATATATATCAATAGGATTAAAAAACGAAGGACGAAAAATCGGATGCCAATTGTAACTTGTGCTTTGTTTTGATATTAAACCTTGTTCTCTAAGTCAAGCACTTGTTTCATTTGTTGTTCATCTATTTCCATTAGCACATAAAGCCAATGCTCCCTATTTAAACATTTCGGTTTTACCACTTAAGAGATACAACGATATAAAAATAAAATACACAAGCTAAAAAAATAATCAAAGATTATTTTTTCCTCACCGGCCGAAAATCCTTCCCCTTGCACTTCCGACACCGCGCCTTCCCAGTCAAAATCTTCAATGGCTCCAACCTCATCTTATGCTTACACCCCTTACAAACAAAAGCATTCTTATACAACCGATTCTGCGCAGCAACAAGTTTCGTTCCCATAAGCATAAATCAAAACCCCACCTTTTAAATTTACCGCCCATAAAAAATCCGTGTAATCCGTACCTCATTCGTGTTCCTTTCCCCTTATCAAAAATCAAACAACTCTTTTCAATATATTTTCACCTTCAACGTCCCAATACTCAACATTCTCCCCATCACTAATCTGTCCCTTTAGTTCATCAGGAATCTCCAAATCAAAATTTTCGTAACTCTCGATATCCATAATGCTAACATTATCACCAACGACCGAAAGAACCTGCGCCTGCTTCTTATTAATCATCGGCACTTCAAACTTATCATGCCCCGGAACAACCTGCACCTTCTTCTTCCCTGTCACAATCGAAACAGCCTCAAACCGAACCTTCGCGTGCCCATGCTTTCCCGTCTTAGAAACATCCATCTTCTTAATCTGATACACCAACCCATCCAATATCAAAAAAGTTCCAACCCGCATTTCCGTCGCCTCAATAACTCTCGCTACCATTAGAAAAAATCTCCAGATTTTTGCCATACCAAGGGTTCTCGCGACCCGCAAGGTTGACACGCAAGGACTTCGTCATTACATAACTTAAAACCTAATACTACCAAATCTCTATACATCATATTTATGGAAATAGTATTCTCTTTATAAAACTTCCTCAAAAATAACTACCTGTGTGACCCAGTGACCTATGTCACCGGGCTAACCGAAAATTAGTTCGCTGATG
>CAZUXN010000017.1:0-11807 GCA_964624735.1 Candidatus Woesearchaeota archaeon
CATCTCAATTTTTCCTGAGGAAAAATTGCAGGGATTGAAACCCTTCGCAGGCTTGGTCGTCAAGCAAAAGGTTTAAAACGAGATTTTTTGATAGTATGATATGTCAGGAAAAAATAAACCGAAGCGACTTGATAGGAATAGGTCTTGGAGAGTTGCGCGAAGAAAGAAGAAGCGGGATGAGTTGGCTAGCGGGACTTCGCGTAATAGAAAGAAGCGAGAAAAAAAGATTAAGGCTGATTAAATTTTTCCTATGTTTTTTCTGTTTCGATATCTGAATTAATGGTTGTTTCTGATGCTTTTTTGATGTCAATTTTTTTTAGTTCTGTTGTTCCGAATTTTCGAATTTCACAGAATGAGAGGGGGTAGATTTTTTTTAATTTTGGTAGCATGGTTTTTTGTAATATGTTGCTTAGGATTTCGTGGCATACTTGGTTGTATTCTTTTTCTTTTAGATATTCTATTATGAATTCTTTTGTGGTGTTTCTTAGATTTTTTTGGACTACTTTTGAGACTTTTTTTCGTGTGATTAGGAATGGTTTTATTGTGACTTGGACGTCGGCGCATTTTGTTTTAAACGAGTCTTCGACGTAGTTTACTCTTTTTCGCATCATTTTTTTTATGTATGACCCTGAGAGTTCTATGTTGTTTGGGATTGCGATGAGTTTTCCTTCTTGGTTGAGAATTCTAAGTTTTATTATTAGTCCTTTGCCTCGCAGTTGTCGCGTTAGGTCTAGTTTGATTGTTTTGTTGTTTAAAGTTTCTGGTGTTCCCAAAACTTTTGTTGTTGAATTTAAGATTGGTATTTGGACGTCGATGTATTTTTTTCTTTCTGCCATTATGGATAGCCTTTAGCTGTTAGTAATAATTTAGTTTTCATTCTATGATGACTTTAGAGGCGCGTTTGCCCTTTTTTTGATATTTAGATTTTCCGCATTCGGAACAAGTGTACATGAGGTTTGTTTTTTTGGTTGTTTTTCTTTTTTGTTTTGCTTGGTTTTTCATACGAGAGTATTTTCCTTTGTTGCCGATGCCTCGCCATAAGCCTCGTAGTTTCATTCTTATTTTGCTTCCGCGTTTCATTGAACTCGGTTTGCCCTTGCTTGGTTCTTTTACTTTTTGTTTTGTTTTCTTTTTGCAATATGGACAGTATCTGTTCGTTGTTTTTGGGATTTTCATAGTATTAGATTTGGATTTTGGTTTTTAAAACTTGTTATTAAAGTTTATTGGAGGGAAAAGGAACACGGATGACACAGATTCGGGATTATAGGAAAAGTTAAAAGTGATTGATTTGTGGGTTAGTAGATTAGTGGGATCCCGTAGTCTAGTGGTAGAACGATACCTTGACTTGGTATAGGTCCAAGTTCGATTCTTGGCGGGATCATGTGAAAAATTATATTATTAAGAATAAAAAAACTTATGATGCTCTTGCTCTCGAGTATGGAGAAAGGGTTGGTTATTATCAGAGTGCAAAGGTGAAGATATCACAAGAATTTATTAATGAATTACATCGAAGATTTTCTGAAAACATAAATGTTTTAGATTTGGGGTGTGGAGGAGGATTAAATTCTAAATATTTTGAAGATGAGAAATTTAATTCTTTTGCAATTGATATTTCTGAAAAAATGATTGAAGTATCTAAGAAATTTGCCAAAGATACAAAATATTTACTGGGTGATTTTTTAGAGTATGATTTTGGAAGTCAGAAATTCGAGGGTATTTTTGCGCAATCATTTATCCATTTGTTTGACGAAGGGGATACTTTGGAGGTTATGAAAAAAATTAAATTTCTTTTGACAGAAGGAGGAATTGTATTTATTGGAACTACGATACATGACAAGATGTTTGTTGGAGAATTTGAAAAAGAAGATTATGTTAATAAGTGTTCTAGATTTAGAATTAAATATAGTGAAGATGGTTTGAAGAATTTATTTGAAAAGTCTGGTTTCAGTATTATTTCTAAGAAATATCTTAATGAGCCTGAAGTAAATAAGCGTTGGGTGTTTTTTATTTTGAAATAGAAATTTTACTTAGTAAGTTAGTTAGTATGTAAGTTAGTTAGGAATATTTATAAGTGTGGGTTTCTTGTGGTGGGGATGAAGAAGTATTTGTTGTTGATAGAGGATGAGGAGCTGTGGGAAAAGTTTAAGGATAAGATTGATAAGGATATTAATAGTGAGATTATGGAATTAATTAGGGAGAAAACCGCTTCGCGAGTTAGTAAATAGATGATGAAGAATAGAAGAATGAAAAGAGGACAAGTGACAGTATTTATCATTGTTGCGATTGTGATTGTCGTCGGGATTGTTGCTTATTTTGCGTTGAGGGATAGTTTTGTGGAAAGTATACCTGAAGATTTGAGACCGGTTTATGATTATTATGTTTCGTGCTTGGAGGCGAGTGTGGAGGAGGGGGTTCATTTGTTGGGAGAGCAAGGAGGCTATATTGAAATTCCTGAGTTTGAACCGGGTTCTGCTTATGTGCCGTTTTCGTCACAGTTGAGTTTTTTGGGGCAACCGGTTCCGTATTGGATGTATGTTTCTGGGAATAATTTTTTGAGGGAACAGGTTCCTACTAAAATGGAAATGGAAAATGAGTTGTCTAATTATGTTGCTGAGAGGGTTGGGGATTGTGATTTTGAGGATTTTGAGATGGCGGGTTATGATGTTTATGTTGATGAAGGGAGTGTTTTGTCGAAGGTGAATGATTTGAGTGTTGACTTGGATGTTAAGAATAGGATTACGATTTTCAAGGGAGAGAGTTCGGTTGTTGTTGAGGAGCATAAGTTTTCGGTTGGGAGCAAGTTGGGGAAGTTTTATGACATGGCGGTTGATGTTTATAATTATGAGAAGGGTTCGATGTTTTTGGAGAATTATGCTTTGGATGTGATGAGGTTGTATGCGCCGGTAACGGGGACGGAGATTGGTTGTGCGCCGAAGATTTTTGTTGAAGAGAATATTAAGGATGATATTGTCAGGGGGCTTGTGGCTAATATTCCTATGTTGAAACTGGATGGGAGTTATTATGATTTGTCTTCGGCGAATGAGAGTTATTTTGTTAGTAGTTTCGGGAAGAAGATTGATGAGAATGTGAACTTTATGTATTCGCCGAGTTGGCCGACTTCGATTGAGATTTATGGGGATATGGTTGCGAAGCCGGTTGGGTTGCAGGAGGGGATGGGGATGATGGGTTTTTGTTATGTGCCTTATCATTTTGTTTATGATATTAATTTCCCGGTGTTGATTCAGTTTTATGATGAGAAAGAGATTTTTCAGTTTCCTGTTGCGGTTGTGATTTCTAAGAATCAGGCGAGGGTTGCTTTGCCGACGACGAATGGGGCTTCGATTGAGTCTAAGGTTTGTGAGTTTAGGAATCAGGATGTTGATGTTTATACTTATGATGTTGATTTGGAGTCGGTTGAGGCGCGAATTCAGTTTAAGTGTTTGGATGCTGTTTGTGAGATTGGCGAAACTGAGATTGAGAATGTGGATGCGATTTTGAGGGGCGAGTTTCCGCAGTGTGTGAATGGATTTATTTTGGTTAGTGCAGATGGTTATGCTGATGCCAAGTATCAGATTTCGACGAATGAGGAGAATATTGCGAATATTGTTTTGAGTAAGAAGTATGAGATTGGTTTGGATTTAGGTGATGTAGATAAGGCGTTGGTTAGTTTTGTTTCGGATGATTATTCGGCGACGGTGCTTTATCCGGAGATGGATTCGGTTGAGTTGATTGAGGGTTATTATAATGTGAGTGTTTTTGTTTATGATAATTCGTCGTTGAAGTTTCCGGCGAGCAGTAGGAGTGAGTGTGTTGATGTGCCTGAGAGTGGACTTGCTGGTTTGTTCGGTGCGCAGACTGAGAAGTGTTATGAGATTAATGTGCCGGAGATGGATGTTGATTTTGCGGTTGTTGGTGGTGGGAGGACGGCGGAGTATATTACTTCGGGAATGTTGGAAGATGCTGTTGAATTAAATATTAAGGTTCTTTTGTTTGGTTTGCCGGATAGTCTTGAGGGATTGCAGGCGAATCATCTTCGGGCGGAGGATGAGTTTGTTTACTTGGAGTTTGAATGATGGTATTAAAGAAGAAAGGACTAAATTGGAGTAAAATTGGGCTTTGGATAATGTTAATATTATTGCTTCTTTTTTTGGTGGATTTATTTCTATCGGGAGGGTTTTTTGAATGAGAGTTAGATTTGCTGATGTTATGTTTTGGATTTTTTTGATAATAGCTGGTGTTTTAGTTTTGTGGAGGTTGTTTGGGAATAGTCTTGGGATAGATGCGGTTTTGGTGTCGATTATAGGGGGGATTATTTTTATGATAATGGGGCAAGGAGAGAGATTGACCAAATTGGAGATGAGCATGAGGCATGGGTTTGTTATGGTGAAGAAAGATATGGGTTTGATTAAGAAAGATATGAGTTTAATTAAAGAGAGGTTGGAAATTTGAGAAGCAGATATTTAGTGATTGGAGTTTTATTTTTGATGTTGGCGACGGTGTTGGCTGTGGCCCAGTTTAGCGGGAGTGCTGGCTTGGATTTTAGTGGTTCTACTATTAGTTCTGGTTATTCGGGGGGGATTGGGAGTTGGCAGTATTATCAGCCGAATTTTAATCGTTTGTATGCGGGGCAGATGGATACGTATTGGCCGATTTTGAGTAGGATGAAAAATGACCAGTGTAACGCGACGAGTGATTTTATTATTGGGATTCCGCCGGGTGGGTGCATGCCGAGTGTCGTGAGGAGTGATTTGTTGGCGGACCAGAGTGTGCCGGTTTTTTGCGAGTTGTATGCGATTAAGGTTAATCCGTTGATTAAGGTTTCGTCGATAAGGTCGATTTCATTTACGGGTGATTATCCCGACGGTGTTTCCGGGATTGCGTTTCATCCGGCGAGGGCGGCTGTTAAATCTTATGATACTTTGCTTGGGGACCCATTGATAAATAATATTGGGTATGTTGTGATTATTTTGAAGAGGGAGCGGGTTGAGGGAGATTTGGCGGAATGGGTTGCGGGGAATTTGACGGCGACGATTCGGTATGATGCGGATGAGGCATATGGTACGGGACAGTCTGAATATTATTTGCCGGTGATGAGCGATGATGATTGGGAGACGGATTATGCTCGGAATGCTTTTTGGAATGGGCGGGGTTATTTGAGGGTTGAGAGTGTTTATGAGGATACGGCGAGAATTGAGCTTTTGACTTCTAAGGATAGAGTTGTGAGGACGTTTAGTTTGAGGGTTGGTGAGACGAGTGCGTTGAGTTATTTGCCTGGTTATTATTGTCGGGCGGGGTTGAAGGTGAAGTTGAATAGTATTGTTGCGCCTGATGATTCGGCTTTGTTGAATATTGATGGGCAGACTATTTGGGTTCGTGAGGGTTCGAAGTTTTTGAATGGGAAGTGTGTGGTTAGTAAGATAGATGTTGAGAAAGATAGGGTTGGGAGTGTTAGCATTAGGTGTCCTGGGAATAATAATTTGAAGCCGTTGAGTTTGAGTGAGAGTGAAGGAGAGTCTTTGAGTGATCTTGGTTATACTGGTGGAGTTGATGAATATTTTGAGAAATCTAATGATATCGTCGGTGAGTTGGTTAAGACTTATGGTTCGGAGATGAAGGAGACAGGGGAGGCGTTTGGTGAGGAGGCGTTGTGGGAGCAGATTATTTTGGCCGGGGAGCTTAAGAAGTTTAAGACGCAGGCGGAGTTGATGGATAAGTTTATTGAGGAGTATCCGTCGTCGAAGATTGTTGATCAGGTCAGGTATAGGAGGCAAGTTCTTAATGGGACTGATTTTAGTAATTCTCTCGTGAATGTTTATGTTAATAATAAGTTTCATTCGATAAGTGTTGTTGATTTTAAGGATGTTGATGAGAGCGAGAGGAAGGTTGATTTGAAAGTTGCGGGGGGAGATATTAAGAGTTTGAGTAAGGGAGAGAATTTTGGCATAGGAGATGACAAGGATATGACAATTAGTGATATTCTTCCTGGGAAAGTTAGGATTAGTTTTAAGAGTTCTAAGGAGAAGGAGAAGTCGGAAGTGGTTTGGATTAATAATAATGAGCAGTATAGTTTTTATGGGGTTGATGTTTATGTGAGGAATATTGAGGTGCATGAGGTTGCTTATATTGATTTGATTCCGGAGGTTAGGCATACGAAGACTGAGGCTGATTTTAGTTTTAAGATTGGGATTGAGAAGAGGGGTGTTGAGTTGTCGCCGGCGAAGGCGAATGAGATGATTAAGAATTTGAATGCGAGTATTGAGAAGTGGGAGGGGATTGTTGAGAAGTTGGGGAATGTTGTTAAGGGGATGAAGGGGGCGTGTTTTGCGACGTCGACGGTTTTGATGTTGAAGAATGCGGTGACTGGGTTTAGTGGCGCGTCTGTGGCGAGGCAGAAAGTTATGACGAAGTTCAAGGCGATTTGCGATACCGAGCATGGGGAGATTTCGAGGACGCAATGTTACAATGAATTGTCTAGTCAGATTGAAGGGAACGTTACAGCGATGACGGTGGCGTTGAATAGTGTTAATGATAAGATGGACGCGGCGCAGGCTGTAGGGAATAATGTCGGGGATAGTGGAGGATTGTTTGGCGGGAAGAGTATTATTAATCAGTCGAAGTATCTTGAGAGTTTGAGAGGGCAGATTGGTTGGGAGAGTGTTAAGGTGAATGTTAGCGGGAAGGAAGTTAATGTTTCGTTGAGTGAGATTAATAGTGAGTCGGAGTTGAGAGCTGTTTTGTTGTATAAGCAGACGGCTGGGCAGGGTGTTGTTAATGATGTTGCGAAGGCAGAGATGGAACAGAGCTTGAGGAATACCGCGTTGTCTGTTGAGGGGAATAAGGAGCAATTTGATTTGGAAAAGGAGTTTGTATTTGGGAGTGAGTCTTTCCCTGTTAGTATTTTGTCCGAAGGGATGAAAGCGTTTCCTGATAAGGGGAAGAGGATTAAGTTAGGGGATTTATCTTCTATTATCGGTGGCGTTGGGCTGGGTTTGGATATTGGGGATAATGAAGAGGTTGGTGCGCAGATTGTTCATGCGAATTCGGATAATTATCTTTATGTGTTTGATGCCAAAGGGGCTCAGCTGGGGGTTTATGAGGTTAGTAAAGCTGGAAATACGTTAAATGTTGCGAAGAAGGTTGATGCGCTTCCGAGGGTTAGTGGTGTTAATGTTGAGATGATACAGACTGGAAGTTGTTCGAATCCGTGGCCGCAAGGGAAGGCGACTGTTAGTTATTATGAGAGTGGGGATAATAAGGGGTTGCCGGCGATTGTGCCGTTTGATTTGAAGAATGGTTGGTATGCAATGATTCCGAATTCGGGGGGGACGTTTTTGGATGACTCGCCTCAGGGTTATACAGCGTCGGCGGATGTGAGGTATTTTAAGATTTGTAATATTGGTTCGGATAGATTGATGCATAGTGGACAGGGTGATGATTTGTGTCAGTCGTTTGATGCGAATACCGTTGGTGATGTTGGTAGTTTTGGTGGGTGTTCGTTATCTGCGGCGGAGGTCAAGAAGTTGTATAATGATGCGAGGCAGGCAATTCGGCAGGCGTCGGAGCAATCAGGGAAGAAGGTAATTAATATTTTGAATCAGATGATGGAGTTGGGTCAGCCGATGAGTGAGGTTGGCGGGTTTGAGTGTCAGGATTTTATGAGCCCGGAAGAATGCAAGTTGATGTTTAATGTTTGCGATCCGGTGATTTGTCCGCCGTCGAGGTGTGATTTTGGTGGGAAGATGCCGGTGAGCGATGTGATTCAGACGGGGATTATTGGGAGTTTGGTTTTGTGTTTGCCTAATGCGGCGGAGGGGATTATTATTCCGATTTGTTTGAGTGGGATTCATGCGGGGTTGGATTCTTATCTTTCTATTTTGAGGTCGGAGAGGGATTGTCTTGAGAGGAATTTGGAGAATGGCGAGATGGTGGGGATTTGTGATGAGATTACTTCTATTTACAAGTGTGAGTTTTTCTGGAGGCAGTTGTCGCCGGTGATGAATCAGTTGTTGCCGAGTTTTGTTGCTGGGATTATTGCGCCGGGCGAGAGAGTTCGTGGTGGTGGGGAGTATGCGTTGGTTGGGCAGGCGTGGAATAATGTTCAGCAGAGTATTAGTTATTTTAAGGATGTTTATGCGCAGAATGCTTTTAGGGCTTTTCAGTTGAAAAATACCGAGGAGGTTGGTAGCGAGATTTGTCAGGCATTTGTCGGGACGAGTGTTCCGGCTTCGGCTGATTTGTTGGATAGTTTGTTGGAGCCGGAGAGTCCGACGCAGTTTTATGCGCAGTTCTCGGAGAATTTGTTTAGTGAGGCGACTGTGCCGTCGACATCGCAGTATAAAGTTTATTATCATATTTATGCGGGGAATGATAAAGGGGTGCAGTATAGGGTTTATTTGAAGAATCCGCCGGCGACGAGTTATTATGCTTCGAATCCGAGTGTGTGGGTTGATTCGGGTTATATTGCGAAGGGTTCGGCTGCTGATGAGACTGTTGACTTTACGGCTCCGTCTGGGTATAAGGAGTTGTGTGTTGTGATTGATGCGAAGGAGGAGTGCGGGTTCAAGTCTGTGACGACTGATTTTGGTTTGAATTATGTTAAGGATAAATATGTGCAGGAGCAGGCGGAGGCGAGTGATATTACGACGGAGGGCGAGTGTATTTCTGGGTCGCCTTCGGCTTTGTCGATGGTTGATTTGAATGTGCAGGCTGGGGCGGAGGAGGTTGTTAATCCGGAGATTGCGATGAGGGGGATTGTTCGGGTTTGTGCTACGCAGAGTCCGGGGACAGGTGTTAGCGATACGAGGTGGAAAGATGTTGGTTATTGTGGGGATAGTAATATGAGGTGTTGGTTGGATGTTGATAGTGTTAAGAATGATTTGGGAGTTATCGAAGCGGTTGAGGGGACGTCGATTGCGATTTTGGATGAGAGGCGGGGTTTAATTGAGAATGAGAAGATGACGCTTGAGGAAGTTAGGAAAGTTTTGGCGTCGGTGAGTGAGAAGATTAAGGGGTTAATGGATAGTGATTTGAAGAGTCCGACGGAAGGGAAAGTTGTTGAGATTCTTGGGGAGCTTGCGAGAATTGTTAGTATTGATGGTGATGCGTTGGCTGGGACGAATGCGGATAGGGCTGAGGCATTGGCTTTGAAGGCGAGTGTTTATAGGATGGTTACTATGGCGAAGAAGGAGGCTGGGGCTGGGATTGTGAAGCCGGTGCCGGTTGCGAGTGATGTGGTTGTAAAGAAAAAAGAGGGGGTTGAGGGAGGAGGTGTGAAATCATATGAGGAGATTGTTGCAGAAAATACTTATAATGAATACGTAGGTGAAGATTTTGTGTTATTAAAAATAAGAGATGATTATTATAAGATAATATATAATGGTGTGTATAAGGGATTGAATATATTGTTGGAGGATGATGGCGATGGAGGTATTGGAAAGGTTGTGATCGCTGAGTTGGATGATTTACCTTTAGCGGGGATATATCGGGATGGCCAAATTCTTATACCTATGAGTTTTGGTGATAGTGGTAGTTCATTGAAGGATTATATTGAGATAAAGCGTAGTTCTTTGATTGATGATGGGGAAATAAAAGAAGAGGATATTGAACATACGCGTTGGTTGTATGCGGGAGAGAAATATTGGTTGCAATATGATTTAGGTACTTTGGCTAGTTTTTATAGATATGATCCAGTTAATATTGGAATTGTTGATTTGTGTCAGCTTGAGTTGACAGTGCATAAGGGCAATAGTGAGAATTCTATGGAAGTAGGTAGAGAGTATGAGTTAAGTGATATTGACGGAATTGGGATTCATAATGAGGGATGTGCTTCGATTCAAGACAAATGTATCCTCAGCGAATATATAAACTCTGGTAAAAGTGAAGTGGATGGAACTTGGGGGGGGCTTGGTTTTGATGCTTCTTCTCTTTATAATGTCTTTTTTGTGGTTAATGATAAAAATAAGTTTAGAAGAATGATTGGGCAAATTCCTTGGTTTGAGACTGATGCTCTTGTTAGAAATGCAGAGGTGGGAGATTATGTATTTTATAGAACGGTGGGATTTGGTTATATTCCTAAGGAAGATGTTAAAAAGTTTACCGTGGAACTTGTTGCTGATGAAGGCGGGATTAAGAGATTGGTAATAAGTGATGGGAGTGTTAGTAGCAGGGTTGTGAGTTTATCAAAGGATGAATGTGGTAGTAAATATGGTGATGATGAGAAAGCTGAGGAGACTGTGTTTTTGTTGGGAAAGATTGAAGTTGGAAATATTATTAAGAAGGCTGGGATTCAGTTTAAAATTTCTGCGAAGAGGGTGAGTGAGGATAGAGTTGTTTTTGGTTTGGTTCTTGTTGAGGGCTGGCTTTCAGGTGGGACATTGGAGGGTTATGTTTCTGATACGTTAGAGAGTAAGGGATATACTTTTGTTGAAGAAGAGAGGATGAATGATATAGAAAATGATGCTGAATTAAGTGTTGGGAGTAGCGAAGAAGTTAGTGTGGATGTTGGTGGGAGTGACATTGAGGGCAAAGTGGTTAAGGTTACTTATAGCGAAGGTGCTAATGATTATTTTTATTTTAGGTGGAATTCTTCTAGTAATCAGATAGTAGTTTTTGCGGAATTAAATTCTATTCTTTCAAAATATATTTCTGGATGGATGGGGGTTGCTGAATTTAAAGAGTGGGTTCCGTTTAAAAGTGGAAGTTGTATTTATTCTTATGAAAGAGATGAAGTTTTAAAGGTTATTAATTCCGGGAGTTATAATAAGATGATTGAACAGATTAAGGGAAATGAAGGAAAGCCATATAGTGATCAGGTTGGGAAGGTAGATTATGTAGATAATTTTTAGGGAGGTTTATGTAAGTGTTTGAGAATGAGGGAAGTAACTTTTTCCAAAAGTTTCATGCCCTCTATTTATTTATATAAATGAGGGAAGGAGGATTCGAACCCCCGTAGGCATAAGCCAACAGGTCCTAAACCTGCCCCGTTTGACCGCTCCGGCATTCCCTCATTTGATTAGAAAAGTTTTTTGGTATAAAAGGTTGTCGGCGAAGCTAAGCTTCGAGATAGTAAATAATAGTTTATGGGCAATTTTGGGAACTTCGTTCCCATATTTATAGGGCGGCCTTGCCGTTCTTGGTGGCGTTTTGAAATTATTCAGTTTGTTTTGTTTTCTTTTTTTCGTTTTCTTTTATTTTGAGTTTGTCCTCGAGGTTCAGGCGGTCGAGGAGTTCCTTATATCGGTTTCGAATTGTGACTTCTGTTATTCCTGCGACGTCGGCAACTTCTCTTTGTGTTTTTTTCTCGTCGTTGATTAGGGCTGCGACATAAAGTGCGGCGGCTGCGATTCCGGCTGGTCCTCGTCCGGATGTGAGTTCAGATATTTCTGCTTTTTTTAAAATCTTGAGAGCTTCGTTTTGGGATTTTGGAGAAAGGTGTAAAGTTGATGAGAATCTTGAGATGTAATCTTTTGGTGAGGATGGAGTTACTTTCAAGCCTATTTTTCTAATGATGAATCTGTATGTTCGGCCGATTTCTTTTCGTTCAACTTCGGATGCGTTTGAAATTTCGTCGAGGGTTCTCGGGATATTGTAGGAGCGGCAGGCGGCGTAGATGCAGGATGCGATTACTGATTCCATTGAGCGTCCTCTGACTAGTCCTCGTTGTAAAACGAAGTTATAGATTCTTGCGGATTCGTCTCGAACTACCGACGGCAAATCTAAGAATGATGCGACTCTTCGTAGTTCTGACATTGCGAGTCTTAGATTTCTTTCGATTGAAGTAGAGACTCTTTCTTGCCATTTTTTTAATC
>CAZUXN010000018.1:0-11510 GCA_964624735.1 Candidatus Woesearchaeota archaeon
ATGTATTTGTTGCCGCAGGAGATTGAAGTTTGGTATATTATTCCGGCGATTCGGAAGGAATTAGCGAGGGTGTTGACGTCTAAGTATGAGTTGAGTTATGAGAAGGCGGGTGCGATTTTGGGGGTGAGTAAGGCGGCGGTTAGTCAGTATTTGTCGAATAAGCGGGCGAATAAGGTTAAGTTGAGTTCGGATGTTAAGAAGGAAATTGCGAAGTCGGCTAATGTTGTTGCTGAGAATCCGAGGTTGGCGCTGGGTGAGATGCAACGACTTTTAAAATACATGAAGGATAAAAAATGTTCGTGTGAGGTTTGTAAGAAATTTAATAAGGATGTGCTTGAGTTTTGTGGATGTTTGCCACGATACTAGGTTGGGATAGGGATGGGGAGGATTAGGGAGGCTTTCGAAAACTGTCGCTTTCGAGTTGAAAATAAAATGGTAAAAGATAAGGAAATGAAAGTGAAGGAGATTTACTTAGATAATGCGGCGACTACTCGGGTTTATCCTGAGGTTGCTGAGGCTGTTTGGAAATTTATGGTTGATGGTTATGGAAATGCTTCGTCGCAACATTCTTTTGGGCGTGATGCTCGTAAGGGGATTGAGAAGGCGAGGGGGGAGATTGCTGGGTTTGTTGGGTGTGATGTTTCAGAAATAATCTTTACTTCGGGTGGGACTGAGTCTAATAATTTGGCGATTCGTGGTTTGGCTAAAGCGAATCCTAGGAAGAAGCATATTGTGACGTCGGTGATTGAGCATTCTTCGGTTTTGGAGACTTGTCGTTCGCTTGAGGGTGAGGGGTATGAGGTTGATTATGTCGGGGTTGATTCGGATGGGATTGTTTCTGTTTCGGATGTTGAGAAGTTGATTCGGAAGGATACTCTTGTTGTTTCGGTGATGCAGGTTAATAATGAGATTGGGACTATTCAGCCTATTGAGGAGATTGGTGCGATTTGTAAAAAGGCTGGGGTTTATTTTCATACCGACGCTGTTCAGGGGTTTTGTAAGGTTGAGTTGGACTTGAAGAATATTGATTTGATGTCGGTTTCTGGACATAAGGTTTTTGCGCCGAAGGGGATTGGATTTTTGTATGTGAAGAAGGGTACTAAGATTTCTGCAATTTTAACAGGTGGTGGGCAGGAAGGTGGGTTGCGGAGTGGGACTGAGAATGTACCTGGGATTATAGGTTTAAGCGAAGCATTAAACCTCGGGATGTCGGGGCGTCGGGGTGTCGGGGTGTCGGTAAAGAAGAAAATTATTAGGAGTAGGAATAAGATTGTTGATGGGCTCTTGAAGATTCCTGGGGTTAAGATTAATGGGTCTTTGGATAAGTGTGTTTATAATAATGTTAATGTTTCGTTTTATGGGATTGAGGGTGAGAGTTTGATGTTGATGTTGGATAGAGATGGGATTTTTGTTTCGACTGGGTCGGCTTGTGCGTCTTCTAAGTTGGAGGAAAGTTATGTTTTGCGGGCGATTGGCGTCGACGATATGTATATTCATGGGAGCATTCGGTTGACGTTGGGTTCTGATGTTGTTGGGAATGAGGATTATGTTATTGGGAAGATTGTCGAATGTGTTGGGAAGTTAAGGAGCATTAGTCCGTTCAAATTTAAAGATGAAAAAGAAGAAGATAACTAAGGATATGACTTTTGCGGAGTTGATGGAATTGGACAGCGAGGTTGGTGCGAGGTTGGCGGAGCGGGGGTTGTTTTGCGGGGGGTGCCCGATGGCGCAGTTTGAGACGATTGAGAATGGGGCTATGGCGCATGGGGTTGATGTCTATGAGTTGTTGGAGGAGTTGAATGGGAAATGATTATAGTAAAAATGTTTTGGAGCATTTCCGGAATCCGCGGAATATGGGGGAGATGAAAAATGCTGACGCTGAGGCGACCGTTGGGAATCCGATTTGCGGGGACGTGATGAAAATTATAATTAAGATAAAAGATGATAAGATAAAAGATATTAAGTTTCAGACGATGGGATGTGTTGCTGCGATTGCGTCGTCGTCGATGCTAACGGTTTTGGCGAAAGGGAAGAGTTTGGATGAGGCTGGGAAAATTTCGAACGAGGATGTTGCTCGGGCTTTGGGGGAGTTGCCGCCGATAAAGGTTCATTGTTCTAATTTGGCGGCGGACGCATTGAAGTTGGCTATCTCTAACTTCAGGGGTAATAGGAAATAGGTCGTTTTGCTTATAAATAATAAGTTGAATATAGAAGTGAAGATAATGAACCTCCGTTACTCCCTAACGTTGGAGGTTCATTGAATATGACAAATTAAAAAATAAAAATATTAAGAAGATTTATCTCTTCTTTTTCTTTTTGGCTGGCTTTTTCTTGGCGACTTTTTTCTTTTTCTTGCCGCCTCGTGCCATCTTAGCTTCGCAAACATTTCCTTTCCCATCTACATAATATAGATATCCAGTTTTTCGTTTGACAATTTTTTTAGCGATAATTTTTCCCATTTTTTAACCTCCTTTTTTCCTCTTTTTGTAAACCTTATCTCTATAGTTTAATTTTCTATTTAAATGTTTCTATTCCCGACGAGAATTTCTAAAAGATATTTTCCTTTGCCTGAAATATTTAATTTCCATTTTTTTACGTTGACAATTTTTGTTGCTTGCATTTTATCGTCGAGCCAAATTGCGCGAAAGGGTTTACAGAAGAGTGAGTGGATTGAAAGTGTTTTGGTTTTATTGAAGATAAATAGGAGTGGTGGACTTTGTCGACGGAACATAAGGCCCGTTGCTTTAGATAAAATAGTGTTGCAGATTTTTGCTTTGATTATTTTCTTTTTGCCGTCGGTGAAGTATGTTATTTTAATTAGTTTCATTTTAATTTTATGTAATGATTGTAAACATATTCAACAGAACTGCCATGGACCTTGTTGTGATGAATGAATCCACCGCCGAATGATTTTGGGATGTGCATTAATTCATGGATGATTACTTTTAATTGTTCGTCTTTTGGGAGTTTGTCGAATTTTTCTGCGATGACTTCGATTAGGTAGAATCCCTTTTTTCTTCTCATTCCTATTTGCATTGCTTTTCCGAGAGCGTGACATCTTGCGAGGGTTCGTCGGGCTTTTGAGCCGGTGCTTCGGATGAATGCGACGTGCTCTATGAGAACGTGATTCCATTTGAGTTTGTCGACGATTTCTTCTGCGATTAGTTGGATGTCTGGGGCGTGGTGATAGCGAATTACCATTCTTTAGATATGGAAAACTTTGTTTTTCTTTAGATACGCCTTCGGCTTTAGATACGGAAATCGTGGATTTCCTTTAGATACGCAAAAGCTTTGCTTTTGCTTTAGATTGGCTTGTGAGTTTAGTTTTTTCATTTTAGTATTCGATTGTTTTGTTTTTTGAAGTGTGGCCTTTGATTATTTTGACTTGCTTTTTGTAGTGTTTGGATAGGAATTTTTCGAGTTCATTGTTTGCTTTGTTATCTTTTGTTGGTTTTTTTAGGAAGACTTTTTGGATTTTGCCGTCGATGGAATGTTGTATTTCTTGGCGGTTGGAGTTTGGTTGAACTTTGATATTTTGTTTCATATTAACTTGTTATGATTTCTATCTCCTCGCACTTTACTCTTGCTTAAGATAGTTTTATATTTTTTGTTGCAAGAGCAAAGATACTCGCTATCTCGCTTCGATGTAATTAATTTGTCATAATTTCAATTCCATCTCGATGTTTTAATGGATGATTTTTTCCGACTGGTTGTTTTGTTCGGACGTCGATTGCTTTTACGAATTTGTCGCCGATGTCTGTATGGAGGTGATATGCGAAATCGAGTGCGGTTGAACCTTTTGGAAGGAGGAAGCAGTCTGGGAGGATGTTGCCTTTGCTGTCTGCGAGTTTGTTTCCTGCTGGGAAAATTGCGATGTATTGTAAAAGTTCAAAGACTGATTTGTTTAAAATTTTTTGGACTCCAGTTGAGCCGTATTTGTCGAGGATATTTTTTTGGATTGACTCTAATGCGGTTTTTTGTTTATCGTTTGCTTTACCTTTGTTTATTTTGAATTTATTTTCTCCTTGAATGTATTCGATTAGGTCTGCATTTGCGGCTTGTCTCAAGGAGAGTTCGGCGTCGGATGAGCATGGAATTATTTGTATGTTTGGGAATTCTTGTTGGAGTTTTTTTAGATTTTCTTCTGCTCCTTGTTTATCTATTTTGTTTGCGGCGATGAGCATTGGCTTTGTTTTGTGGCGTAATATTTCTGTGAAGTTTGACAAATCTTGTTCGGACCAGGATGCTGGTTTTTCTGGGTTGAGTTTTAATTTTATTAAGACTGATTTCACGTCGTCCTCTTTTACTCGGAGTCCTGAGAATTGTTTTGCTACTTCTTTTGCAAAATTTTGTTTTGTTGTCTGGATTGTTTTTGAAAATTTGTCCCAGACTTTTTCAAAGATGGCTCGGTACCATTTGTTTAATTCATTTTCTAACATTCTGACGTCGTCGATTGGATTACCTGAGCCTTCTTTTCCTTCTATATTAGTTGTGCCTGATGCGTCAACTATTTGGATGAACATGTCTGCTTGTCGGAGGTCGTCGAGGAATTTGTTTCCTAGTCCTTTTCCTTCCGATGCCCCTTCTACTAATCCGGCGACATCCATTAATTCGACTGGGACAAATCGTTTTTCACCTGTGCAGAATCCTGTTCGTGGGTTACATCTTGTGTTGAGTTCTTTGCATAGAGCATCAACTTGGACGTAGCCGATTCCATGGTTTGGCTCGATTGTTGTAAATGGGTATGATGCGATGAGTACGTCTGCCAGCGTCGCTGCTTTAAAGAATGTTGATTTTCCGCATGAGGGTTTTCCGATTAGTCCTATTAGCATGGAGATATAGTGATAAGAAGGTTTTTATATGTTTTTTGTTGAATGGTTATGTGAGCCCGTAGCTCAGCCTGGTTAGAGCGCTAGTCTTATATGACTGCGGTCCTTCGGGGTCGTTTGGCTTTCGTCTAAGAAAGCTAGAGGTCCGGAGTTCAAATCTCCGCGGGCTCATGCAAATTAAAAGTTTATAAATTGAAGTTGGAGGCCTGGGGTCCAACTCGCGTCCAAGTCTTGATGATGTTTGATTTGTTCAAGACCTAAACGCTCAGGGTCCAAGTATCCCAGCGGGCTCATTGTTAGAAATGGATTACTTTCTACAGAGGGCTAAAACTTTTGATTTATCATTTGAAGTTTTTATTATTACATTGTCGAAATGAATATTGAGAAATGTTTTTAGGTCTTCTAAATCGTATTTATAGGCAACAATAACCACTATTTGGTCTCCTTTAAAAAAATGAACTTTCTTATTCCTAAAATTAATATCTTTGTTTTTATTTATTATATAGTATCCTTCAATTCTATGATTTGCCCATCTGAAATTTAATTTTACATCTTCTTTTTTTAATCCTAATTGTAATGGAATTTTAATTAACCAATCACTTACTTTTACATTTTTTTCAAATGATTTTATTCTTTCGTTTTGTTTTTTGTCGTCTATTGCTGTATCTACTATAAATAAATCTCTACCTTTCATATTCCCTCTTATTTCGTATAGTAGCTCATGTATTTCAAAATTACCTAATGTATTTCCTAATAGTAATATGAGGTTTTTTTCATACTGGCCTTTTCTTAATAATGGTATTACATTATTTAAATTTTCGAAATCTGAAATATTGTATTGAAATTCTATAATTTCATCTATATCTAATTCTGAGAATGTTTTTATTGCCGTTTCTACCATGTGACCACTAATATCTATTGGGCAGTATCTAATTTTTAAAGATGGTTCAATTTTTTTTAATTGGTTTACAAAATTAGCTGCTTTAATTCCATCTCCGCATCCTAAATCAATAATATTTATTGGACTTCCTTTTATTGTTTCTGTTATTTCTACTATGTTCTTTTTTATTAAATCTTGTCCTTGTGGCTGTCCTGTGTCTTTTTTATAATCTTCAGATTTTTCTAAATCTAAGTAACCCTGTGCTTGGTCTGGGGTTAGGTACCAGAGTTTTGAGTCGGCGATGTTCCAGATTCTGGTGTTGCCATCGAGAGAGTAACCTCGCTTTATTAGTTCTTTAAAAATTAGGTCGTTGATTTGGGGTGTTTCTGTCATGGTATTATTGGTAACTTTTGCTTTTTATGTGTTTGCATTTGTTGTTGGGAAGTGATGGTAACGACGAAAAATTTATTGTAATATTTATGCTCTGTCTTGTCTCGCAATTTGCATTTCGGAAAGAATTTTTAGTTTAGTTTCCTCAAAGCGAATTGTTCTCCTCGAATTTTGCATTTTCGATAGACAGTATAATACATATTTCAAAAAAGCGAAATTTTCGTGATTTGGGTTCAAATCCTAATAAATGCTCCGTCCTGTCTCGCAATTTGCATTTCGGAAAGAATTTTTAGTTTAGTTTCCTCAAAGCGAATTGTTCGAGATTTGAGTTCAAATCCTAATAAATGCTCCGTCCGGGATTTGAACCCGGGTCGCTGCCGTGAAAGGGCAGTATCCTTGGCCACTAGACTAACGGAGCTGTGTTTGGATATTGATTTTAGTTTTTAAGAGTTGTTATTTTTTGTGTTTGAAGAATTCGATTTGGCGGAAGCGTTTCATGACTTTTTTGTATGTTCCTTTTTCTGCGAGGACTTTTGTTTTGTCTTCGTTTAGGAGTCGGAAGTCGTAGTTGTTTACTGGTCCGTCTATTTTGTCTTTGCCGGGGTATTTTTTCCAGCGGGTTGCTGATTTAGTTTTGTATTGGAGGACCATAGTGTTGTAGGATATATAATTTTAAATAGTTTGCTCCTATATGTTTTTATGAAGAGTTTTGTTTTTGTTGTGATGTTTGTTTTGTGTTTTGGGGTTGTGTCGGGACATGGGGTTTTTTGGAATATGGATGGTGGGGCGGTTTTGTCTTATGAGAAAGTGGTTGATAATCTTAATCGGTTTCCGGTTGAGAGTTATGTGCTTGGTTATACTTATCGGGCATCTGATGATTTTAAGAAGAGGTGCGGCGTTGTTGAAGAGTTTGGGCGCGTGAGTCATGGAGAAATAAAGTATTTGGATTGTAATAGGGATTATTATTATAAATGGTTGCCGTATTCTGGGTGTTATAAAAAGATTGAATGCTATCATTCTGCGCCGAAGGGGAAACTTTTCTATATTAGATGTCCTTAGTTGGTCTTATACCTAAACCTTTATAAAGAATTTTTGTGTCTTTTTTTTATGGAAGAAGAAACAGTAACTCCTGAGGAAGAGACTGCTGAGACTCCGGTTGAAGAGGCTGAAGAAGCTCCTGAGGCTGAAGAGGAAACAGCAGAAGCTGAACCTAAAGAAGAATCGACTGAAGCTCCGGCTGAAGAAGAAACTTCCGAAGAGGCGGCTTAAATCTTTTATACAACTTTTTATTTTTGAAGCCGTCTGGCGATTTCTCGGAAGAGAAATTGTCGGCTTTGATTTTTTATCTAAAGTTTTAAATATTTGTTGTGTTATGTTTTATTATGAAAGAGCATGTGGCGATAATGATTAGGGATGATGATGGTCGGATTTTGTTTATTCAGAGGTCGATGAAGAAAAGCACTTTGCCTGGGGCGTGGTCGTTTCCGTCTGGGACAGTTGAGGAAGGGGAGGATGTTTTGGTGACGGCGGTTCGGGAGTGTGTTGAGGAACTTGGCGTTGATGTTTTAGCTAATAGGGTTTTGTCGGTTTTGGATTTGCCTGAGTTTTCTGCGAGGTTGCATTTTGTTTTGTGTTCGATAAAGAGTGGGGTGCCTTCGATTGAAGAGCCGGATGAGATTATGTTATTGATTGGATAAGGATGGAAGATTTTTTTGAGAGGTTTGGGGATGATGAGATTGGGCATGGGTTGATTTGGTTGAGGAAGAATCCTGAGATTTGGGCGGGGATGGGGAGCGATAATTTTAAGTAGGGTATTTTTTGTATTTGGTATGGCAAATGTATGGCGTTATCATCATTAGGGTTTTCTCTAGTCGTGACTTTGATGCTAAGCTTTTTATATATTGTTCTCAATTAAATCTTAATGGCGGTTGTAGTTTAGTGGCAGAACGTTCGGTTGTGGTCCGAGCAGCCCGAGTTCGATTCTCGGCTTCCGCCTCGGCGTCGGAGACGCCAGCTGTTAGCCGTTAGCTATTAGCTATTAGGAGTGCGCTGTTGCGCACGACTTGGGCTATTTGGCTATAAGGAGAAATTAAAATGGTGAAGAAAATATTGTTTGTATGTAAGTATAATCGGTTTAGGAGTAAGTTTGCGGAGGCTTATTTTAATTCTGTCAATAAGAATAAGAATGTTAAGGTTGGGAGTGCGGGGATTATTGAGGTGAATAGGGGTTTGCTTTGTAATGAGAAAGAGAGAAATAAATATATTTTGAGGGAGTTTGGGATTCGTTTGAGTGGGGAATCGCAAGGGATGACTGTAAAATTGCTTGAAGATTATGATGAGATAATTATTATTGCTAAGGATGTTCCGAGGGTGATTTTTGATTATCCGACGTGGCGGGACAAGATTGTTGTTTGGGGGATTCCTGATGAGTTGAATGAGAACAAGAGGAATATTAATAAAATATTGAAGTCTATTATGGGGAGGGTTGACTTGTTGGTGAAAAGATTGGAATATAGTAACCTTTAAATATATCTAATTGGTATATGTGTATATCTAAATGGATAAAAATGGCAAAACAAAAATTGATTCAAAAGGTTTCACATTCTCCGACGTTGAATAGTGTTTTGATGGTTGAGGATGTTTTGAGGAAATCTAGGCAGGTTGTGAAGGCGGCTGAGCTTAAGAGAAAGTTGCCGAAGAAGATAATGCATTCTACTCTTATGACGATTTTGGATTATTTACAAATGAGTGGAAAGATTTTGATTTCGACGAAGGGAGTTGTTTGGGTTTATACGCCACGGGAGGAGTTGAGTAAAATGATTGAGAGTGGGATTGAGTTATGAGACCGACGAGGGTTGTTGTTGTTGACGATGCGAAGGAAGCGTTGGTTAAATTGAATGAGATTGTTGGGATTCAGAGGAAGATTGGGAAGACGAATTCTGCGGAGATTCAGATGTTGAATTCTATAAAGAATAAGATTGAATTAGTGAAGCAGAATCCTTTTTATGGGGATAACGTTAGGAAGGAGTTGATTCCAAAGAAATATAAGGTGCCGAATCTTTGGAGGGTTGAGTTGATGAACTATTGGCGGATGTTGTATACTATTCGTGGAGACGAGGTTGATGTTATCTGCTTTGTTTTGGAAATAGTTAGTCATAAAGATTATGATAAAATTATGGGTATAAAAAATGAAGGCTGTTAAAGGATTTCAGGATTTTATTGGGGCGGATGCTTTGAAGCGGGTGAAGATAGTTGAGGTTATTCGGAGGCAGTTTGAGCTTTATGGGTTTGAGCCGTCGGAGACGCCGGTTGTTGAGTTTGAAGAATTTGTCGTTGGTGATAATAAGAATGATGAGGCGGTGCGTGATGTTTTTAGGTTGGAGGACCGGGGGAAGCGGAAGTTGGCGTTGAGGTATGAGTTTACTTTTCAGTTGAAGCGTTTGGCGAGGAATCAGAAGTTGCCGTATAAGAGGTTCCAAATTGGGGTTGTGTTTCGGGATGAGCCGATTAGGGAGGGTCGGAGTCGGCAGTTTGTGCAATGTGATGTTGATACGGTCGGGAGTTCGATTAAGGATGAGGCTGAGATTTTGGCGGTTGTTGATAGGGTGTTTAAGGCGCTTGGGATTTCGGTGAAGATTTATATTAATAATAGGAAGTTGTTGAATGAAATTTTGGTTAGCAAGGGAATTAAAGAGAAAGATAGGGCGCAGGTTATTCGGGAGTTGGATAAGTTGGATAAGTTGTCGAGGAAGGAGGTTGCTGATAATTTGAAGAAGTTTGGGGCCGAGAAGGTTTTGAAGGTTTTTTCTGGGAAGGAAAAGGATTTTGAGAAGTATAATTTTTATAAGGATATTAAGGAGTTGAAGAAGTATTGTAAGGTTTATGGCGTCGCTGTTGAGTTTCGGCCGTTTTTAGCGAGGGGGCTTTCATATTATAATGGTTCGGTTTTTGAGGCTTGGTCGAAGGAGTTGAATGTTTCTTTGGCTGGTGGTGGTAGTTATCTTATTGGGGATATTCAGGCTTGTGGTATTTCATTTGGGGTTGAGCCGATTTGTTTGTTGTCGAAGGTTTCTGGTAAGGAGGTTGATGTTATGGTTATTTCGGTTTGGGAGGATTTTGCTGCTGTTGGGTTGGCGGAAAGATTGAGAGAGAAAGGAGTTAGTGTTAATTTGGTTTTGGATAAGTCGATTGGGAAAGCTTTGGAATATGCGAATGTGAAGGGGATTGGGAAGGTCGTGATTGTCGGGAAAGATGAAGTCCTGAAAGGAAAGTTCAAAGTCAAGGATATGGAGAGTGGGAATGAGTCCTTTGTTTTAGAGAAAGATATTATTGGGATGTTTGATTAGTTGTCATTTAGTATTCTTGTTAGGGTTTTTGTTCTTACAATTTCTTTTTTGCCATCTCTTATTATTGGGAAGTAAATGTATCCTATATTGCAAAGGCCATTTGGGGCATCGCCATTTGATAAAAGTATTTTCCTTTCTACGCCTTTTTCTTTTATTTCTCTTAATTTTTTGGCGTCTCCTCCTTGTTCGTAAAAAGTTGCTTGGGGGACTTCTATCTCTTCGCAAGACCAATCTTCTCCATCGAATTTCCAAATTCGGCCAGCTTTGGAACTATATTTTATTGTTTCCACTTATTGGGGAGCTGTGGTTGGTTTAAAAAAATTATTGTTCTTTGGTGTCTACTTCATTGAAACCGAGTTGTATGAGTTCTTTGTATTCGTCGGGGTGTGGCTGGAATGTTATGTTAATTTCTTCGAAGTGAACTTGTTGTCTGAGGAATATTTTTTTTGCGTTTGAAAGGTGTAGGATTGGGATGAAGGATGCGAGTTTTTCTTCTTTATCTGGGGCAAGATGTGAGAATTTCATGTGGTCGTTGCCGTCGTCGATGTGATTCTTTATTATTCCGAAGATTGTTTTGATTCTGACTTTTAGTGGGACGAATGTTCCTTGTGGCAAGACTCTTAGTGCTGATTTTTTGGCTTGTATTCCCTTGATTTCTTTTTTGATTCTTCGGTTCTCGGTGTCGATTGCTTGGTTTAATGCTGACATTAGTTCTTTGAGTGTGACTTTTCTGTGACGAGCCATTGGGGTTCGTGGAGATAGAATTGGGAGTTCGTCTTCGTTTATCTCCATTCTTTCGAGTTCGTATTTTTCTTTTTCTCGTTTTCCGTAGAGTGCGTCGTTGAGGTCTTGGATGTAGGAGTTGATTAGGATTTCGGATTTGAGGCGGAGGAGGAGGGAGCAAGCGAGGAGGACTTTGGATGAGATAAAGAAGTCGGCGTCTTCGAGTTGCTGGATGATTTGGACGTATTTTTCGGCGAGGACTGCGAGGTTGATGTCCCAAGGGTCGAGTTGTTCTGTTTTGATTAGGTCGTAAATGATTGCTTGCCAGCTTAGTTCTTCGCC
>CAZUXN010000019.1:0-10898 GCA_964624735.1 Candidatus Woesearchaeota archaeon
CGACGACGGGGCTTGTGAGTTGGTGGAAGTTTGATGGTGATGCGACGGATAGCGTCGGTGAGAATGATGGGGAGTTGAGGAATGGTGCTCAGGTTGTCGACGGGGAATTGGTTTTGGATGGGGTTGATGATTATGTGGAGATGGGGAATGATGAGAGTTTGCAGGTTGAGACGGGTGATTTTTCTGTTTCGGGTTGGTTTTATATTTTAAGTGTGAAGTGTGGCATAGTGATAATAGATAAGGCAAATAATATAGTTTGTGGTTCTTCGATTTATGGGGGATGGACATTATCGGAGCATAATGGGCATGCAGTATTTAGGGTTTCAGATTCTGTTAGTGTTGACGCTGCTTCTGTTGAGGAAAGTATGGTGAGACTTAATCAGTGGGTGTTTGCCGTGGGGGTGAAGGAAGGTGATAATATTTATTTGTATATAAATGGTAATTTGATTGGGAGTGCGGATGCGACGGGTATTAGTATTGATACAAGTAATTCATTGGCGGTTGGTGGGCACTGTGTTGCTTGGGCTCCAAATGGGACGGTTGATAATGTTATGATTTACAATCGGGCTTTGAGCCCGGAAGAAGTTGTGGCGATTTATGATGTGCAGAAGAAAAGCTAAATTTAAAATGGTTGTTTCTTAATATTTTTATGAAAGTTGTTTGCGTGCCGAGAATTAATGGTCTGGGACATAGTGGTTCCGAGGAGATGGCTGAGAAAGTTTTGGCTGAGCTTAAGATTAGTGGGAAGATGATAGATGTTGGTAATGAGAATATTGATGAGGATGAGAGGAGGATTTATTTTGGAGCGAAGGAGATTTTTGGAGAAAAAGGTAAGGTTGTTTTTGTTGGCGGGGACCATTCGATAACTTATCCGATTTTTAAGGCGTTCAGCGAGAAGAATAAGGATGCTTTTTTGATTGTGTTTGACGCGCACGCTGATTGCATGCCGACGATGGAAGAGCCGACGCATGAGGAGTGGTTGAGAGCTGTTGTTGAAAATTGTGGGTTGAGTGGGGATAGGATTATTTTGATTGGGGCGCGGAAGATTGAGCCAGTAGAGAGGAAATTTTTGAGGGAAAAGGGAGTCAAGGTGTTTAGTGATATTTATGATTTGGAGTCGGTGTGGGATTATATTACTGAGAGGGCGAACGGGGCGGATGTTTATGTTTCGGTTGACGTCGATGTTTTGGACCCGGTGTTTGCTCCGGCTGTGAATTATCCTGAAGTAGATGGTTTGTCGTCGAGAGAATTGTTTTATTTGTTGAAAAGGATTTTTTGTATTAAGAGTTTGAAGTGCCTGGATGTTGTTGAGGTTGTGCCATCGAAGGATGAGAAGTATGATTATCGGACGGTTAAGGTCGCGGCGAAGATTGTTTGGGAATTTTTAAGATTGAGTTAGAAGGTCGAGGAATTTTTTTATTTGTATTTCGCTTAATTTCGCTTTTTTTAATTGTTCTTCTGTCGCGTTGAAGATATTTTGAAGTGTTGAGAAATTTTCTAAAAGTTGTTGCGCGGCGATTGGGCCGATTTCTGGGAAACCTTCGAGGACGAATTGTTTTTGTTCTTTGATTGTTTTTAGAGTTTTGGTTTGGCGAATTGAGTTTTTAATTTTTGGTTTTTCGTATTTTTTGGCGAGGAGTATTAGGAAGTTTGCGGTGTCTTCTTCGTTTTCTGTGAAGATTGTTGGAACTTGGAAATCTGTTGCGATTGAGAGTAGCATCCCACGGATGGCGTTTTCATGGATGTTGAATTTGCTGTAGTTGTAGTAAAAGCCTTCGATGATGATGAAGTATTTTGGGTATTTTTTGATTTCGCTGATTTGGTTGAGGAGTCTTTTGTTTATCATTGAGCCGACGAAGTCTTGGAATGTTTTTCGTTCGATGATTGTGTCTTCTATGAGATAGTCGCCGATTTCGAGTTTTTCGAATTTGATGTTTGCTTTTTTCCCAATGAGATTTGCGGCGATTAGGGATTGTTTTTCTCTTGTGTCGATGATGATTGGGATTTTTGGGTTGGGGCAAGTTGGTTCTTTTTGGGGTTTCGTTTTTGAGAAGATGTTTTCGAATCTCGAGTTTACTCGAGATTCGTGCTGTTCGCTGTTCGCTGTTCGCTGGTCGAGACTTGGTTCCATTGTGTGATAGTTTTAATAAATAGTGTTTTAATTATTTATTGATGAGAGTTGCAGTTTATAATCAGATGTTTGGGTTAAATGGGAAAAGTTTTTGGGCGAATGTTTTAGGGCATTGGGCTGTTCATTATCAAGCGAATGCAAATAAGATTTGGAAGAAAACAAATCTTGATGAAACTATAAAAATCATTTCTAAATCTAATGCGGACATTATTGGGATTGTTGAAGTTTTGGAAGGCCAAGAGGATTATTTGAAGAAGGAATTAAAAAAATTAGGTTATAATTTTTTTAATATTGGGAGGGGGCATAAAACGAAATATAGCGGTTTGTGTGTCCAAGAAATGATTGCATCTAAATTTAAGCGTATCCAAAAGGTTGCGAAAATGTGGCCACTTGAGAATAGACTTGGCGGTGGCGGCGGGATTGTTCATGCTTATTATGAGAAGAAAAAATTTAATTTAATTTTTGTTCATTTAGGTTTGCCGTCGAGAAAAGTTTATCGAGAGCAGTTGGATTTTTTGCAGAATTATTTGAAAAGAATAAAAGGGAAGGTTATTTTGTTTGGTGATTTTAATCTTTCTTATTTTAGTTTGAAATCTTATTTTTATGATTACGATTTAGTTTCTGGAGAAGTTAGAAGTTGTAGTGAGACGCCGATAATGAAGTGGTTTTATAATAAGGATGTAGACCATATTTTCGTGAATGGTTTTTCGTCTGATAATTTTGGTTTTTTATCTGGGAGATCTGATCATAAATTGGTTTATGTGGATTTAAAATAAATCTTTTTGTTTTTCGTTTGATGCGAAGTCTTTTTTGATTTCGTCGATTGCGGAGTGCATTCGTTTTTCTTTGTGGTAGGCGGTGTAGTGGTAGACTTCGTCGAGGGTTTTTTTTGTGACGAGGATTTTGAGTTTGCCTTTTGAGAGTCTTGCGGTTCGGCCGGTTCGTTGGATTTTTCGGATTGCCGACGGGATTGGCTCGTAAAAAATTACTTCGTTTACTTCGGGGATGTCGAGCCCTTCTTCGGCGATTGAGGTGGCGACGAGAACGTTTATTTCTCCTGACTTGAATTTTTCAACCATTGCTTTTTGTTCTCTTTGTTTTAATCCGGTGGTTTTCCCATTGCCGTGGTCTTTGATTGTTTGGCCTACGAAGTTGTCTGCTTTTATTTCCGGGAGTTCATTTAATATTTCGGATATTTTTCTTACGGTGTCGCGGAATTGGGCGAAGATGATTATTTTTGATTTTGAGTTTTTTTGGAATTGTTTTTGGATGATTTCTTTTAGGGCTTGGAGTTTTGGGTGTTCTTGTTCGAGTGTTGTCGCGAGGGAGTATGCTTTTGTGAATCGTGGGTCGGTTGTTAATCTTTGGACGCCTTTTGATTTTTTTTCGGCGGCTTGTTGAAATAAATTTTTGAGGTAGGCGGTGAATGACGAGATTGTTTGGGTTTCGAGAAGTTCGATTGCGTGAGAGATTTTTATTGCTTGGACGCATGCGGAGACGGCGAGCATATTGTTTATGTTTTTTCTTTTTCTGATTTCTTGCATTAGTCTTGCTTGGGTTTTTAGTAGCATTGTTTTTGAAGCGTAGCCGAAGAGGATTTTTCTGTTTTTTAGTTCATTTACTTTTGTGTTGTAGATTTCCTGGAGGAGGATTTTGATTTCTGTGAATTCTGGTGGGAATGCTACTTCGACTTTTTCGAATTCTAGTTCTTGGAGGTATGGTTTGACGTCGGGACTTTGTCTTGTCCGTATTTCGACGGCGTCTATTCCGAGGTTTTCGCAGACTTGTGTGATTGTTTGTTTATCGGAGCCGGGGGATGCTGTTAGCGCGAGGACTCTTTTGTTTGTTGCCTGGGTTTTGTATTTTTGTGCGACGTGATTGTATGCATAGTTTTTTAGGCATCTGTGACATTCATCAACGATTAAAAGTGAAACTTTGTTTAGGTTGTATAAATTTTTGTTGAGGTCGTTTGCGATACATTGAGGGGTTGAGAAAATGAATTCGGCGGTTCGCCAGATTTCTTTTCTTTTTGTCGACGGGGTTTTGCCTGTGAAGAGTTGCATATCTGCCCAATCTTCTGGGATGTTTTCTTTGAATGATTCGAAGTGCTGTTCGATTAGTGGGCGAGTTGGTGCGAGGATTAGGATTTTTTCGAGAGGGAATTTTTTGAATCTGTCTATCGTTAACATTAGGGCAATTAGGGTTTTACCAGTTCCGGTTGGGAGGACGACGAGGCAGTCTTTTTCTTTGCAGGTTTCGAAGATTGTTTTTTGGTATTCTCTTGGTTCTATTTTTAGTTCTTCCATTTTTTATTTAGGTTGGATAGGTTTATAAGTTTTGAAGGGTTGCGGGAGATGTTATTAAATTATTATTAGTGCCCAGGCGAGGATTATTATTGCG
This sequence comes from Candidatus Woesearchaeota archaeon, assembly GCA_964624735.1. Taxonomy (GTDB): domain Archaea; phylum Nanobdellota; class Nanobdellia; order Pacearchaeales; family GW2011-AR1; genus JAGVXH01. The sequence continues at coordinate 4,532 of CAZUXN010000019.1, forward strand.
ATTGTGAATACGACTGCCCATAGTGCTCGACTTGAGAAGAAAATTTTTGAGCCGTCTAGGTTGCCAATTGGGATTACTGACCATGCGATGAAGAAGATGCTTAGTTTTGCGAAGAGTTCGAAGCCGGCGATGTAGCCGATGATGGCGATTGTGAGGTTGGCGATGAGTGCCCAGATGGTGATCCATGCCATGTGCCATTCGGTGACTTCTGTGAATCTATAAAGCCCATGGCGTCGTGAGACTCTTTCTGTTTTTGCTTCGACGTCGAATTCGAGGACGCCGAGCCATAAGAAAAATCCTTTTGTGAAAAGTGTGATAATTAATGGGAGCCAGAGCATGGGGAGTGGTTTTTTGAAGTGCGTGTCTTTTCTAAACCAGAAGTGGTAGATGGACCAGAATTTTGTTTTGACATTTGTTTCGAGATAGTAGCCAACGGATTTTTTTGTAAGGATATTTATGGTTAAAATAATTAGAAAACTTATCGCTGCGGTGTAGAAAAGGGCTCTATCCCTGAAGGCGACTGTTAGTGCAAGGATGAGCGATGCCAAAATTATTATTAATATTCCCTTTGCGTTTTTTTTTGCGTTCATGATTGTAGATGTTTTGATTTTTTATAAAACTATCGAGTTTGATTAGTATGCTTTATTCAAGATACTAATAGTTTCTTGGACTGAGTTTCCCTTGATATAGTCGACTTCGTCGTATCTTTTGTATCATAGAAATGTATTTAAATAGAGGGGTTTTAGCCGATTAATGTTAAGGATAAAAAGGATGAGCGAAGTTGTTGGGTTGAGGGTGTATACTGATTCTGGGGATTTGTTTGGGGTCGTAGAGGAAGTTAATTTGGCTGATAATAAGATTGATGGGTGGAGGATTGTTGTTTCGAGAGAGTCAGGGATGATTGAGATTCTTGGCGGGGCGCGAGGGATAATTGTGCCTCATCAGTTTATCAAGGCGATTGGAGATATTTTTATTATTGATAAGAATGCGGTTCCGGTTCAGTCTGGGGAAGAAGATATCTCTATGGATGAAGGGTTTGAGTAATTTTAATTTTTAGTGAAAATTTCTTGGCAAAAATTTCTTTATGTATGTGGATATGTTGCAGAAATTTTTATGCTGCGAACTTTCCTGTTAAAAATTAAAATTGTTTGGATGTTGGTTTTGGGAAAGTTTAAATAGGATTTAGTTTTTAGGATTGTATGATATTCGATAACCCGTTTTTTACTGAGATGTTGTTGCCGTTTCTTTTAGTGTTTGTGGTTGTGTTCGCGATTTTGCAGAAGTCTAAAATTCTTGGCGGGGGGAAGGCACAGATTGATGCGTTGGTTGCGTTGGTGATTGGTTTGATTTTGATTGGAGTGCCGCAGCCGAGAGAGATTATCGTCGGGATTATGCCTTGGTTAGCTGTTGGTGTCGCTGTGATTTTAGTATTTTTGATTTTGTATGGGTTTGTTGCTGGTGATTTGAGCAATGCGCCAGATTGGATGAAGATTGTGTTTGGGATTTTGGCGGGTGTGTTTACACTTGGGGTTGTGTTGTATATAACTGGATTGTGGGGAATTATCGGCGGTTGGTTGTCTGGCGGAAAGAGTAGTAATGTTTGGATGAATGTGTTGATGATTGTTTTGGTTATTGGGGCGATGGCCGTTGCTGTTTTTAGTGGGAAAAAGGGGAAGAAGTCGGGTGAGTAGGAAAGATATATAAATAAGTTTTTTCTTTAATGGGCAGAATGGTTATGACGATTACCGAGGTTCTGAATATCTGGAATGAGATGGGTGTTTTTTCTTATGTGATTCCGTTCTTGTTGATATTTGCGGTTGTGTTCGCGATTTTACAAAAGTCAAGAATTTTGTCTCATGGTACTAATGAGAATCGTGCGATATTAGCTATTATTTCTGCTTCGATTGGGTTGTTGGCTTTACAGTTTGATTTTGTGTCGGAGTTTTTTGCGGTGATATTTCCAAGATTTGGAATTGGACTTGCGATTTTTTTATCTTTGATTATTTTGTTGGGATTTTTTTGGCCAGGGGATGAGGTTCATGGTAGTTGGATTGGTTGGGTTGTTGGGATTGGGGTCGCGATTTGGGCGTTAAGTTCATGGGACCAATGGAGTGGTTATACAGGTTTTGGAGGTTGGTTTGTTGAGTATATTTGGGCGTTGATTATTCTTGGGGTTTTAATTGCGATTATTGCGATTTTTATAAGGGATCCAAATAAACCTGTTAAAAAGAGGAATAAGGAAGAATTATAATGGTATCGGCGTCTCTTTCGGCGATTGGATATTTTGTTCCGATATTTGCTTTTTTGTTGGTGTTTATTGTGATTTATGCTTTGCTGAAAAAGACTGGGATTCTTGGTGGGAGTGAACTCGTTATGCTTTTTATTTCGTTTATATTGTCGAGTTTTTTTGTTGTGCAGGCGTCACTGGTTGAGTTCGTCCAGTTTAGTTCGGCGTGGTTTGGGGTTATTGTGATGGGGGTTTTCTTTTTGTTGCTGGTGTTGGCGTTTTTGCCTGGGGATAATCCGTTGGGATTTTTGACTAAACATGATTGGTTTTCTTGGGCGATGATTATTGTGATTTTGGTTTTATTTGTGATATCTGCGGCCTATGTTTTTAACTATGCGGTTAATTGGGGTGAGGTGCAGGATTGGTTTAGGAGTGATTGGTTTGGGATGATATTGCTTTTGGTAATTGCTGGGGTTGTTAGCTGGAAGATTAAGGGGTAGAATTATTTGGCTATTTTTTTGAGTTCGTTGTAGTTGTCGATTAATGGGTTCATCAGTTTTGAGACGGTGCCGTGGAGGTTGTCGAGGTCTTTGTGTATCATTGCGTTGCTTTCGCCGAATTCGCTGATTTTGCCGATAATTGATTGCTGGAGGTTGTCGATTGAGTTTTCGATTCGTTTTAATCTTTCGTCGATGTCGTCGACTTTATCTTGGATTATTGTTTTGAAAGATGCGATGTCGCCGATTTTCTTTTTGAATTCGTTGAGTTTTTCTGTTATGACTTGTTCGGCGATTTCTGATATTGTTTCTGTGTCGAGTGATTGTTGTGGTGCGTAGTAATCTTGTTGAGAGTATGCTTGTGGTGTTTCTTGGTAATAGTTGTCTTGTGGTTGTTGTTGAAATTGTGTTTGGGGTTGGTATATTTCCTGGGCTGGTTGTTGATAATTTGGTTGTTGTAATTCTTGAGTCATTTGTTGCATTGGGGCTTGTTGTTCTGCGAGTGTATTTTGTCCTGTTGGGTTTGGCATAATTGATTCTCGCATTTCTTGTGGCGTTGTTTGTTCCGGGGGAGAAATCGCATTTTTAATTCTTGCCTGGTTTATGGAATCATTGATTTCGGAGGGAGATATTCTTTCATTTTGTAATTGGGCGAATATTTCTCTATCGGGTATGCCTTGTTTTTGCATTTCAATTACTCTGTCTAGTGTTGTCATGTTAAATATTCAAGTCACTAATGTTCCTTAGATGTATCCTCCTTTGGATTAGTCGATTTCATTGTATTATTGTGGGTTTCTTAGTATTTATTTGTTTCTTTGTTTTGGTTTTGATTAATTCTTCGACATCTTTTTTTCTCATGAATTCTAATGGTTGGAAATCTTTTAACATTCTTTCGACGATGACGATTTCTTCTCTTTTGACGAATTGGTTGAATTCCGATATTAGTTTGTTGGAAACTTTTTTTATTTCTTCGATGTCTTTTTTTATTTGTTGGTTGTCTTTTTTTATTTCTTTGAGTTCGTCTTCGATGTCTTGGCGGGAGGAGATTAGGTTTTTTCCGAGGAGGAGGACTCGTTCTCTGATGAGTCGGTTTCTTTCGTCGATGTCTCGGAGTCGTGTGTTGAAATCTGTTAAAAGGAATTGGACTTGGCCGCTTGTGTCTTGTTGTTCTGGCATGTTAGTTATTGTCTTGAGAAGTTTATAATTGTTTAGGATGTTCTTTAGGATACATATATTTTAATATGTGTTTTGTGAATTATAGTTGGGTGAAATAAAAGGATGTTTAAATTTTCGGAGGCAGTAGGTTTTGTCCATGATGTTTAAGTCAGATGCGCCGTTGTATTCTTATGAGGTTGTTCGGGAGAGTGGGGAGAATGTGATGTATGTGAATTATCTTGGGGCGAATTTTGTGCCGTCGTTGATTGATTCGGCGGAGGTGATGGGGAGGACGATTGATAATTTGAGGGAGGACCCGAATATTGCGCGGATTGTTTTTGTGCAGCAGAGGAATTATTCGCATGATTTTGAGCAAGTTAAGATGTTGGTTGAGGTTGGGGCTCTTTATGATTTTTTGACTAAGCAGGAGAGGATTGTTTCGCCTGAGAAATTGGCTTCGTTGGGCGTGTTTTATTATGATGCTTATGCCTTTTTTAATCATGTTATTAATGAAGTTTTTGTGACGGACCCAGTTATGGCCTATCGTGAGTTGAAGGGGATGCTTTTTGCGCTTCGCGCAAAGTCGGAAGTCGGAGGTCGGAAGTCGGAAGCGGGGGAGTATGTTAGGATTTTGGAGAGGGTTGTTGGATTTTTTGACGGGCTTGAGATTATTAAAAAATTGAAGGATTCGTTTGATTCTTATTCTATTGGTGACAGGGGTATTTATTCAGAGGTTTTTCGGTCGGATGTTATGCCGAATTTTACTTTTACGAGAATGGTTGCGCGGATTCCGGATGATGCCGAGATTGTGAAGCAGTATTCGATTGCAAAAGGGCATGATAAGAGTTTGGTTACGATTTTTAAGGTGCCGAACAAAGCGAAGTTAGTTTATCATTTGTCGCCGCCGGAATATTTGTTGGATGAGGACCATCATATGTTGTTGAATTTGGCGAGGAATGTTTTGATTGAACATCGTCCGTCGGCGGAGGAGTTTAGTGACCCGGAGAGGACGCGGCAGGTTTTTTTTAATGTGGCGAGGGATTTGTTGAGTGATTTGGCTGGGAACAAGAACGTTAGTTTGAGTCACGGGGAATTGACGAAGTTGGCGAATATTTTGGTGAGGTATACGATTGGTTTTGGGGTTCTTGAGGTTTTGTTGGAGGACGAGGCATTGCAGGATATCATGGTGAATGCGCCAGTTTCATTGTCGCCGATTTTTGTGAGGCATAATGATTTTGACGAGTGTATTACGAATTTGGTTCCGTCGATGGAGGATGCTGATTCTTGGGCGGCAAAGTTTAGGATGACTTCCGGGCGAGCGTTGGATGAGGCAAATCCCATTTTAGATACTAATTTAGAGTTGAATGGGATTAGTTCGAGGGTTGCGATTATTCAGCAGCCTTTGTCTGCTGGGGGTTTGGCTTATGCCCTGAGGAGACACAGGAGTAAGCCGTGGACGTTGCCGTTGTTTATCCAGAATAAGATGATAGATAGTTTGGGAGCTGGGTTGTTGAGTTTTATGATTGATGGCGCGAGGACGTTGTTGGTTGCTGGGACGAGGTCGTCGGGGAAGACGTCTTTGCTTGGGGCGTTGTTGTTGGAGATTATGTCGAATCATAGGATTATTACAGTTGAAGATACTTTGGAGTTGCCGGTTGCTGCAATGAGAAAATTAGATTATGATATTTTGTCGATGAAAGTCCGGTCGGCTTTGGCGGGGGAATCGACGGAAGTTGCGGCAGAGGAAGGGATTCGGGCGTCCTTGCGTTTGGGTGATTCGAGTTTGATTGTTGGGGAAATTCGTTCGGCTGAGGCAAAGGCTTTATATGAGGCGATGAGGGTTGGGGCTTTGGCGAATGTTGTTGCGGGGACAATTCATGGTAGTTCCCCTTATGCGGTTTTTGACAGGGTTGTGAATGATTTGGGCGTGCCGGTTACTTCGTTTAAGGCGACGGATTTGATTGTTGTTACGAATCCGATTAAGTCGGCTGATGGTTTGCATTCGTGGCGTCGGGTTTTGGAGATTGCGGAGGTTCGGAAACATTGGACGAAAGACCCGTTGGTTGAGGGGGGTTTCGTTGATTTGATGAAGTATGATGTGAAAAAAGATATTATGAAGCCAACAGATGATTTAATTAACGGGGATTCGGAGATTATGAAAGCGATTGCAGCGAATGTTAAGGGGTGGGCGGGGGATTGGGATGCTGTTTGGGACAATGTTGTTTTGCGTTCTAAAATGAAAGAGGAGGTTGTTAGTTTTGCTTCTAAGATGGAGAGGGGTGATTTGCTTGAGGGTGAGTTTACAGTGAGGTCTAATAATGCTTTTCATCAGATTAGCGACGAGGTTGTTGAGGAGATTGGGTTGCCGATGAGTAAGAGGGTTTTCCCTGAGTGGAAGAAGTGGCTGGAGAGGGAGTCAAAAAAATTAGGGCTCTAATTTTTTTGGAGGGTTCAGCTTCGCTGGAGGGTTCACTTCGTGGAGGGTTCA
>CAZUXN010000020.1:0-10741 GCA_964624735.1 Candidatus Woesearchaeota archaeon
TTTTATCTTTATGTTTATGGTGCGCCAAATATAACTTTGCCTTTGAGTAGTTATGTTTATAATTGGGCGGAGGGGAATGCGACAGGGAGTTTGGGTTTTAATGTTAGTTATGGGATTAATGATACTAATTTGACTTATCTTCTTTATTTGGATAAGATTGTTTATTCTAATTCTACGGCGTTTAGTTATACTAGTTTGAATAGTAGTGTCAGTTTGCGGAATGAGACGAATTGGACTTGGGTTGAGGAGTCTAATTTTAGTTGGAATTTTACGCCGAGTTATACGGATGAGAGTTATGGGATGTTGAAGAATTTGACTTTGGTGGTTTATAATCCTGATTATCCCTTGTTGAACGATTCAATTAATTGGAAGGTTAATGTTAGTCATGCGAATCAGAATGTGAGTTGTCCGGGTTATATAGGACGTCAGTCAGGTTATGCTGGGACTGCGATTCCCGTTAATTTAAGTGAGTATTTTGAGGATGTTGATTATTGGGATGAGACGATTAATCAGGATGTGAATTTTACGATTTCGACGCAAGCGGGTTCTGCAAATAATGTTGAGCTTGAGTCTTCTTTTGATGGTTGGATTTTAAATCTTTTTTCAGAGGATGCCACGGATGAAGTTATTAGTGTAACTGCTCATGAGTATGATTCAAATAATGTTTCGATTTGGAATGCTACTAGTAATGAGTTTGAAGTTGAGTTTATTCCTCCGGTAACTGAGACCGTTACGGTACCGAGGACTTCGTCTAGTACGAAATTAAAGTATTTTTCTTTGAGAGTTATTGTTCCGGGTGATATAGTTATTTCTGATGAGAATTATATTGATGTTCCTTTTAGTTTGCAAAATTCTGGGGTTGTTGATTTGACGGGGATTGATTTGACGAGTAAGATTCTTTATGGGGGGCGGTTTTCCGATGACATTAGAATTGAATTTGATAGTACTTTTGTTCCGTTATTGAAAGTTGGTGAAATTAAGGATTATAATATGAGGATTTTTGTTGATACTCATAAGTCTGGCAAGTATAAGGCGACGATTTTTGCCAATGTGACTTCTCCCAAGCTTTCTGATTGGGGGGATTTTTTTATTGAGTTGAAAAAGATTAATGAGACGGAGGCAGAGAGCATTTTGATTTTTACAGAGAAGCTTATTTCTGAGAACCCAGAATGTTTGGAATTAACTGAGTTGTTTAACGAGGCCAATGTGGCTTTTGCTTCTGGGGATTTTGAAACTGCTTTGAATTTGGCGAGGGAAGTTGGCGATGCTTGTGAGGATGCGATTGCTTCTAATGAGCAAATTAAGTATCCTATTGTTGGGCTTGTTCGGGACAATTTTTATTATATTTCTTTTTCGACTTTGATAATTTTTATTTTGGGTTTTGTTTTTTACGTATATAAAAGGGTAAGGTTTAATAAATATAAAGTGGATGAGTTATAATGGTGAAAAAAAGTGGTGTAGATAGCGTTAGTTTTAATATTTCTAGTGTTGCCGATGTGAAGCGCGTGTTTGCTGATGTTGACAAGGAGATGTCCAAGATTATTGTTGGGCAGAAAGATATAATTCACGGGATTTTATGTGCTATTCTTTGCGATGGGCATGTTTTAGTTGAGGGCGTTCCTGGAGTTGCTAAGACTGTGATTCTTAGGGCTATGTCTAAGATTCTTGGTTGTGATGCGAAAAGAATTCAGTTTACTGTTGATCTTTTGCCGACGGATATTACCGGTATTATGAGTTATGACCCAAAGAAGGGTTTTGAGATTTTAAAGGGACCTATTTTTACGAATTTTGTTTTGGCTGACGAAATTAATCGTAGTCCGCCTAAGACGCAATCGGCTTTATTGGAGGCGATGCAGGAAAAACAAGTTACGATTTCCCGGAAGACTTATGATTTGCCGGTTCCGTTTTTTGTTATGGCGACGGAAAATCCATTAGAAGTTAGCGGAGTTTATTCTCTTCCTGAGGCGCAATTGGATAGGTTTTTGTTTAAGTTGCTGATTGATTATCCGGAGTACGAGGAAGAGAAGGAGGTTTTAAATAAGAATGTGACGACGAAATTGTTTGATAAGTATGATTTGAAGAGAATTTTGTCGCCGAAGTCGATTCTTAAGTTGCAAGAGATGGTTAAGGAGATTTTTTCTTCTAAGATAATTGAAGAATATATTGTTAAGATTGTTAGTGAGACGCGGAGTAGGGATTCAGAGTATTCGAAGTATGTTTCTTATGGTGGTTCTCCTCGGGCTTCTATTGCGATGCATATTGCGGCTAAGGCTGAAGCATTGATGGCTGGGAGGAATTATGTTATTCCGGCGGATGTTCGGGTTGTTGCATATCCTGTCCTAAGACACAGGATTATTTTAAATTATGAGGCTGAGGCCGAGAAGATTACTACAGACCAAATTATTAAACATATTATTAGTAGAATCAGTGTTCCATGATGAAAGATAAATATATTGGAGATTGCAAAGTTGTTGACAATTCTTCTGTGGATTTAGAGATTCCGATAGGGACAAAATTTAATATTAATGTTCCAAGAGCTATTGCCGAGTTTGAAGTGGCGTTGCGCAGGTTCCCTATAAAGAAGATTTTGTATAATTCATTGTTTAGAGGGAAGGGGTTGGAGTTTGATTCATATAGGCAGTTTGAGCCTTCTGATGATGCTAGTATGATTGACTGGAAGGCGTCTTTGAGGGCGAATGTTCTTTTGGCGAAAAAATATATTGAAGAGAGAGATTTGAATGTTTATTTTCTTGTTGATGTTAGTGGCAGTATGCTTTTTGGTTCGAGGGATAAATTGAAGGCGGAGTATGCAGTAGAGGTTGTTTGTGCATTGAGTCATTTGATTATGACTTCTGGTGATAGAATTGGGCTTGTGATGTTTAGCGATAAAGTTGTTAAGTTTTTGCATCCGTCGAATAGCAGGAATCAGTTTGCGCTTTTTGTGAAATATCTTTCTGATACAAGTTTTTATGGTGGAGGTTTTGATTTGAAAGTTGCGATTGACAGTGTTCTTAATTATGTTAAAACTCCGTATACGGTTTTTGTTTTAGTTTCGGATTTTGTTAAGATGCGTGAGAATAGCGTGAGGGGGCTCCGTTTAATAGGTACTCAATTTGAAACTTTTGCGATTATGATGAGAGATGAATTAGATGAAAATTTGCCGAGGACAAAGTATCAATTTGCGCTGCAGGACCCTTATTCTAAGAGGCAGATGATTTTGGATCCGGAAATTGCGGTGGAAAGATATAGGGCTGCAGTTGTTAAGCAGAAAGGAGTTGTTAAGGATATTTTTAAAAAATCGAGGATTGATTTATTGGAGTTGATGACGAATAAATCTTTTGCTGTTCCGACTGTTTCTTTTTTAAAGGCTCGGGCTGGTAAGGGAGGAAGAATATGAGTTCGCTATTCGCTGGTCGCTATTCGCTTGTCGCTTGTCGCTTGTCGAGGCTTGAGTATAGGAGAGTGCAGTGATGGAATTTTTATTTCTTTATCCTCAGTTTTTGTTATTACTTTTGCTTTTTCCATTTTTTGTGTTTATATATTTTTTTAGTTTAATGTATAACAAGAAGAAGGCTGTTGTGTTTGGTAATTTTGCGGCGATGGAGAGATTTTATGATATTGAGTTTTTTTCTAAGAATTTTTTGGCGCTTTATATTAATTTGATTATTTTGGTTTTGTTGATTTTTTCTTTGGCTGGGACGTCTGTTTCTTTTGGCGCCGACAGTAGTGCGTTTTCTTTTGTTATTGCTGTGGATACTTCGGAAAGTATGAGCGCTACGGATGTTTCTCCTAACCGGTTGGATGCAGCGATAAGTGAGGCTAAAAAGTTTGTTGATTTGTTGCCGGTTGGTGTTAGGGTCGGTGTTATTGGTTTTTCCGGAGATGCCCTGATTTATCAGGAGTTGGATAGTTCTAAGTTGAAGGCGAAAATGGCTTTGAGTGAATTGACTTTTGGTGATGTGCAGGGGACAAATGTTTATAATGCTATTGTTGGTGCTGATAAACTTTTTGGAGATGAGCAGATGAAATCTATTGTTTTAATTAGTGATGGGCAATTGAATATTGGTGATGTGCCGAGAATTATAAGATATATTAACAGGAATAATTTGATGGTTAATACGATTGCCGTCGGGACGGAGGAGGGAGGTGTGACGAGTTTTAATACTATTTCGAAAGCTGACGAGGATTTTTTGAAATCGTTGGCGTTTAACAGCGGAGGACAGTTTTTTCGAGTTAGTGATATTAATGAAATGAGTGCGTCTTTTAGTACTTTAGTAAATGAAACTTTTAAACAAGTGACTGTTGATTTGACGTTTTATTTTTTACTTGTTGCTATTTTTCTTTTTACTGTTTTATGGGTTTTGCATAATTTGAGATTCCGTGTCGTCCCATAAATTCGCTTGTCGCAGGTTGCTTTTCGCTTGTTGGTAATTTGGGTAACTTTGTTGTTTTTATTTTGAGATGATTGTTATTTCTCCGGAATATTTTTTGAATTCTGTGAGATTGGTTGAATAGACAGTGAAGGTGATGTTTTTAGATTCGTTTGGGTTTAGAATGAAATTATTTTCTGATGCGATTATGTAATTTTTTATTTCTCCTGATGATTTTATTGATATTTTTTTTGGTTTGTCGAGGCTGTTAGTTACTGTAATTGCTCGTGAGGCGCTACTGTTTGGAATGATTCGTCCGAAAGTTAGTTCGTTTGGGTTTAGGTCGAAACCGGGTTTGTCGCCGACGAGAAAGCTGGTTTTAATTATTGTTTTTTCTGTTTGTGGGTTGTTGTAAATAATGAGTGAGGCAATGAGTGCGAGTGTGAAGAAGACTATTAAATATTTAATTTCTTTTTCCATTTCTTTTTTTTGTAAATTTTTTTAATTGTTTTATTCTCTTTAGGAAGTATATTAATATTATTATGGTTGCGATTCCTATGATGATTGTGGAGTATAGGAAGTAGTTTATTTTTCCGGTTGGTTTGTTTACATATACTGCTACTAGTTTGCTTGTTGTTTCATTGTCGTAAGATAGCATTATGTTCGCTATGTATCTTTTGGGTTCGAGGTTTGTTGCGTCGAAATATCCTGTGAGGTTTTTTGTTTCCCATGGTGCGCTGCTTGTTGATACTGTTTTGAAATCTGTTATGAATTTTCCTTCGTCAGTTATTGCGACTCTTGCGAACACTTCGTTTATTTTCGTGTTCCATTTGTTTTTTATTTCGATGTCGAATTGGTTTATTTTTCCTTGTTCGAAGAGGTAGTCGTAGTCTGTTATTTCTACAAGGAACTCGCCGATTCGGAATGTTTTGTTTATTTCGATTATTGGTCCGTAGTCGATTGTTGCTGTTGCTTGATATATTCCTGGCGGGAGGTTTTGTGTTCTTAGGGTTTCGATTATGTTTATGGTTTGTTTTGGTCTAATTGTTGTTCTGTCTGGGTTTCTTGTTAGGAAGTTGTTTGTTTTGGTTTCTTTGTAGATTTCTATTGTTGGTTTTATGGAAATTGTTTCTGTTCCAAGGTTTTGGATTTCGAGTTCGTAGCTGGTTTCTTCTCCTTCGTTGATGTCGTTTATTGTGAATGTTGCTTCGGCGTATTTTCCGGGGTATGGGACGAGGATGTCGATTCGTCCTTGTATCGCGGCGATTCCTCCTATGGTTGCTGTTCCTTTTTCTTCAGCTTCTATTGCTCCAACGATTATTTGGTGTGTTCCGGGTTTGTCAATTTTTTGCGGGAGGTTTATCGTGACGGTGAATTTTCCTGAGCCAATGAAATAAGTTTCGCTTAGGTTTGTGTAATTTGCGAGGTCTCCTTTTACATAAACTTGTACTCCTTTTGTTTGGTCAGTGTTGAAGGATTGAAATTCGAATGATTTTTGCAAGCCAGGTTCAAAGAATTCCTTGTAGTGCACCGGAGTGATTCCAACGCCTCCGGCGGAGATGATATTTGTGAATGCGAGGGTGAATATTAAAAGTTCGAAAATAATAATTTTCTTCATAAAGTGTTAAGAAGGTTCTAATTTATAAATTATGTGTATGTTCCGATTGCGACGATTCCAATTGTTCGTCCGCCTGTTATGGCGTCGTTAGGGATATACAATTCGAAGTCAATATCTATTTCGTCGACGGCGCTAGCATATCCAAAGACTGCACATGCTGTTTGAAGGGTTTGATTAATTGTTGCGTATGAACTGAATGTTTGAGTGCCGGTACATGCTCCAGTCTTTTCTGCTTTATCGGCTACAATTGCCTTGAATGTTGGGGCGGTTCCTCCGATGAAGTCAGCTACTGTTTTATTTGTTGATAACGTTAGGCTTACATTTACATTTCCGATGTTTTCAAGGACGAGTTGTCCAGTTGTTTTTGGCCCGGTCCATGAAGCGTTTAACCCGGTTCCGTTACTTTGCAATGTTGCACCTGCTTGTCCTCCGACTACTGCGCCTGTGCCAAAGTCTAAAAGAGCTGTGCTGAAATTTAATGCTCCAGCCCCGGATATGGTGACGTTGACGACTCCGGTTTGATTTGATGTTACGTCGTATCCGGTGAATCTTATGCTGATAAAAAAAAGCGAGATTATGATTACTGCGATGGCGAGGTATCCTAAGACTTCTGTTATATTAGTTTTCATGGTTGTTCTCCGTTGGCGAGTTTGTCTTCGACTGATGGTGGAAGAATATTAACTCCGACGTTCCCTCCTTTTATTGAATTACCCGTAGTTGGTATTGTTGTTGAAACTTCTTCGCTGTCTGAAAGTTGAGTTATAATTGCGACCCCGGCTAGAATTATTGCGATGATGATTAAAATTGTTACGCTCTTTTTTGTTAGCATGGTTTTGTTAGATTTATTATGTTTATAAATATTTGTATAATATTTTTTTATTAAAAATTTTTGTTTGGATATATTTTTAAATATGCTGGGTATTTAAGAAATTTAGAAATAAAAAATAAAAAAATAAAATTTGTTTAAGCGCAAGTTGGCGCTACTGTTGATATGCTACCTGCTGTGCAAGTTTCTCCGTTGATTATAGCTGCTATTCTTGTTGCGCTAGTACTGGCTCCAGCTCCAACTACTGTTATTGTTTTGGCTTGATTTATTCCGATAATGGTATTGTTGATTGCGGTATTAGTTAAACTATTTACATCATTTCCGTAGATAATTTGTGTTCCATCAATCTCTCCTTCTGCTCCGTTTGAGATTGTTATTTGTAGGGTTGTTCCACTCATACAAGCTTTTACGATTTGTGGATTTGCTAATACACAGTTTGTTTCCATTTTCTGGTTTGTGACTAATTTCCTTACCGGATTCCAAACTAAAGTTACCCCCGCGATAACCAATAGGATGATTAGAACTGTCGCAACGATTGCAGATAATCCTCTTTTGTTATACATTATTTCCTCTTTAATTTAGTTGGTTGTATTAAGAATTTTCTGGTTATAAATGTATTGTTTACGAGGAGCTTGTATAGAATTGTTGTCGAAGGAGTTCGCGATTTACTTTTTCTTTTTGTATAATGTTTTTGAATGGAATAAGTTTCTGGAACCAGCCGTTTTTTTCGGGAGAGCCGCAGATTGCCGATGCGAATTTTTTTATTTCTTTTGAAATTATATTAGCTGAGTCGAGAAGAGTGATGGGAATTTTTAAATTTGTGGCTTCTGCTATTTTTTTGTGGTCTTTTATTTTTGCAAGGACTGGTAGATTAGAGATTTTTTCGATTTGATTTAGGTTGTATTCGTGTTTTGGGGAGCGGATTTTGTTGACGATGATTCCTTCGATGGGAGTGTTTTGTTTTTTTGCGATTTGTGCGGCTTTTAGCGTTGTTGTTAAAGTGACGTTATCTGGGGATGTGATTAAGAAAATTTTGTCTGCGGCGGCGATAACTGGTTTTAATTCTTCATAGTTAGGAGATGAGTCTAATATTATGAAGTCGTATCTTGATTTGTATTTGTTTAGGATTTTTTTGAGCTTGAATGGGTCGTATTCATTTTCGTAGTTTAGTGAGCCGGTGATGACGTCGATGCCGTGGGCTTCGTAGATTGTGTTGTGGAGGAGTGTGCCGTTGAGCGCATCGTGGAGAGTTGATTCTTTTGTGAGGTCGAGGTAGAGTCCGATGTTTGGGGCTGAAAGGTTTGCGTCGACGAGAAGGACCTTTTTGCCGAAGTTGTTTACTAAAGATGATGCTGTTTCGAGTGCGAGAGTTGTTTTTCCGACGCCGCCTTTGATTGATACGAATGCGAGAATGTTTGTCATTTTATCACCTGTGTTAGATAACTATTTGGGATATATAAGATTTTGGATGTGTGTTGAGAAAATTATTCTATTATTTTTATACTTCCTTTTCTTGTTTCTTCTTTTCTTTTCTTGTTTTTGTCGAAGCTTAAGTAGGTGTTTATTTTGTTTTTATTGAAGTTTAGCAATTGACTTATGCTTGCTCCATTTTTTTTCTAACCAGGAAACAAAGAATATGTTTTCTGTTGGATTTATTATATGACATTTTTCTTCATTGAAATGTCCTTTTATGGGTCCATTTATTCCTTCCCATTTTAGTTTTTTGTTATTTATGTATTTGACGATGTATTTGTGTCCTGTTTCATATTTTATTAAAATTTTTTTACCAATTAATTTTATTTTTCAAATTTGATTTCTTTAGATAAAAGTTTTCTTAGTGTTTCTTTTAGGTTTTCGATTTTGATTCTGATTTGTTTTTCGGTGTCGCGGTCGCGGATTGTGATGTCGTTTTTTTCGAGGGAGTCGTAGTCGATTGTGATTGCGTAGGGTGTTCCTTCAGTTGCGCTTCGGAGGTATCGTTTGCCGATGCTGCCGGATGCGTTGTAGTCAACAATGAAGTCTGTTTCTAGGTCCTCTTTTATTTTTGTGGCGAGTTTTGTTAGTTCGGGTTTTTTCATTAGTGGAAAAATTGAGACGTCGATTGGCGCCATATGGTATGGGATTTCGAAAGTTGTTTTGCCTTCTTGTTCTTTTTTTTCTTTGTAAAATAAATCTATGAGTGCGTAGGTTGGGCGATCTGTCCCGAAGGCGATTTCTAAAACGTGTGGTGTAAATTTTTCTCCGTTTTCTCGAGTTGCTTCGAGTTTTTGTCCTGAGAATTTTGAGTGTTGTGTTAGGTCGTAGTCGGCTCTATCGTGAACACCGCACATTTCTGTCCAGCCATATTCATTTAAGTTTACTTCGATGTCCCACGCGTCGTCGGCGTAGAATGCTTTTTCGTTTGGATGATGTTGTCTTAATCTTATTTTATTTTTTGGGATTCCGAAACTTATGTATAATTGATATGCGAGATTGATGCACCATCCATAGACCTGACTTTTTATGAGTTTGTTTTTTAGGGCTTCCTCAATGCTGATCGTTTTTGGTTCTTTATCTTTATGGCTCCAGAATGGGAGTTTATTTTTTTTGATTTCGTTGTATTTCCCCCAGTTGTTTTTTTCTTTTGGGTCTACGAAAAGCTGGCCTTCTGCCTGAGTGAATTCTCTTCCGCGTAGAACGTGTTGTCGTGGAGAGATTTCGTTTCTGTATGCTTTTCCGATTTGGAAGATGCCGATTGGGAGTTTTCGTTTGAAGTAGTTGTAGAGTCTTTGGTATGGGAGATAGGTTACCGTCGCTGTTTCTGGTCTTAGTGAGGCTTCGGTGCCGGCGACATTTGTTTTCATCATGAGGCTTTGTGTTTCGATTTTGTTTTCGAGTTTTCCTTGACACGATGGGCATTTGATTTCTTTTTTGTTTATGAAGTCGAGGATTTTTTTGTCGTTCCACGCGTCGGCTGCGATGTCGAAATTTTCTTCGATGATTTTGTCGGCGCGGAAGATTGCCTTACATTTTGAACATTTTATTGTCCGGTCTTTGAAGGTTTTGAGATGTCCCGATGCTTCCCATACGGTGTCTGGCATTATAGTTGGGCCTTCAATTTCTCTTAGTCCGTTGGAGTTGAAGATTTTTCTGACGGAGTTTTCGACTTTGTTTTTTAGGAGTTTGCCGAGGGGGCCGTAGGTGTAGAATCCGGCGAGTCCTCCGTAGATTTCTGGTTCAGGTCCCCAGATTAGTCCGAAGTCAGAGATGAAGCTTGAGAATTCGTTTTTTGGTTTTTCTTTTGTTTGTTTTCTTTCTTTCTTTTTTGTTGTCATATTTTAGAGAGTGGGGTGGAGTTTATAAAAATATCTCATTCAATAGTTTGACTTTCAATAAACTTTTAAATTGAGATAGTTAACTAATCTTGGGCTCCCGTAACTCAGCCTTACTCGAACTTTGCATCTCGCAAAATATTTTGTTTAGTTTGCTCAAAGCGAAGATTCTCGGATAGAGTAGTCAGCCTTCTAAGCGAAGTCAATAAACTTTTAAATTGAGATAGTTAACTAATCTTGGGCTCCCGTAACTCAGCCTGGATAGAGTGTTAGCCTTCTAAGTATGAAGGTGTTCATCCATTCTCCAATCGGAGATTGAAGAAAGCTAAAAGTCGCAGGTTCAAATCCTGTCGGGAGCGTAGGGTTTATAAAAAATTTTATTAAATAAATAGTGTGCAGGTATATCCAAGCAGTAAGGCAAGCTAAAAAATTTTGCATTTCGCAAACAAGTATAAATTTGTGTTTGCTCAAAGCGAAATTTTTTCTACAATCGCACTAATCCTGGGTACGATTCCCAGTACCGAATGGTTTTAAAACTATCTTGTTTGAGATTATTATATGCAGGTATAGCCAAGCAGTAAGGCAAGCGGCTGCAACCCGCTGATCCTGGGTGCGA
>CAZUXN010000021.1:0-2423 GCA_964624735.1 Candidatus Woesearchaeota archaeon
GGAAGTGGAAAAACGAGTGTAATTAAATTTATTCTTGGGGAATTGAAAGATTTGAAAATTCATTATGTAAAGTTTGATGTTTTGGATTCTAACGATGCCGTTTTGCTTAAAGAGAGATTTGGTAATATAAGTGTGGAGAAGAAAATTTCTGGAGAAGTGTGTCCTGACCATTATGCGGCGATTGAAATTCCGAAGATTGTTGAGAAAAATAAGGAAAAAGATTTAATTATTTTTGAGACTGCTGGTCTTTGTTTGAGATGTTCTCCTTATTTGGAGGAGGGATTGGCAATTAATGTTTTGAATATTCTTTCGGGTAATCCGTCTAATTATGGTCCTTTGTTGAAGGATGCAGATATTGTGTCGATAACGAAAGGAGATTTAATTTCTCAGGCAGAGAGGGAGATTTTTAGGGCGGAGACTCTTAAAACGAATCCTAAGAGTTTGATAGTTGAATCTAATGGGTTAACTGGAGAGGGTTCGATAGAAATTGCAAAAGTAGTAAGGGATTATTCTGAGGTTAATGGAAAATTGAATTTGAGGCATCCGATGCCTACTGCGATTTGTGGATATTGTTATGGTAATAAGATACTTGATGCAGAGGAAACGTTGAATACTTATAAAATTGGAAAGGAATTGAAGGCGAAAATTCCGAATTTAAATTGTGGGAAGTGTGGGTTTAAATCTTGTAATGAATTTATTCGAGCAGTGATTAATAAAACTGCAAAAGAGGAGCGGTGTCCTTTTATTAGTAAGAAGAAAGAGAAAGTTATAGAGGGTCATTTGTTTAATAGAATTGAAAAGTTGGGGAATAAAGAATATGAGCATATTGGTTTTGAAGATGATGAGAAAAAGTTTGGGGATTTGATTGCTTCGTTTGTTCCCAAGAAGGGAATGAAGAAAAAAGCAAAATTAACTATAGAGGTATTGGATGAATAAAATGGAAAATTTAAAAGAATTGATTCAAGGAGGGGTTCTTTATCCTGCGTGGCTTCCCGAAAAGAATGATTTTCTTTTTAATGATAAAGGAAAAAGACAAAGAGAAGAAATAATAAAGGGGGGAATTTCAAAAGATTTGTCGATGGATATGAAGTATCTTAATTTAGATTCATTAGATGAGCTGAAGGGTTATTTTGTTTTTTTAACTGAGAAAGATTATTCTGCGCTGAGTCCTTTGATGTGGAATTCTTTGTTTGAGAGTAGGGATTTAAATTTTCGAGCGGTTTATTGTGTGGGGAATCCAAAAGATGCTCAAACAATAATTAGGGGGTTAAAATCAGATTCTAAATATCTTGGGGGTGGGTTTGGTTCGGGTTGGAAGGAGCAGTATAAATATTTGGATAAAATTTTTCCTGAGGAATTGGTTTCTGTAAATAATATTGTGAAGGAGAAAGTGTCTGGAGATTTGATTGGGTATAATACGGATATTCCGGGACTTTTGTTGCCATTGGAAAGGAAATTGATGGAGACTAGGGGTCATGGATTGGAAAACAAAGTTGTTGTTATGTTTGGAGGTGGTGGAGTTGGGAAACAACTGGTTAGAGGACTTCTTGATAAAAATATTGGGAAGTTGTATGTTATTAATAGGACTGTTGAAAAAGCTAAACAGATGGCGGAAGATGCCAATAGGGTAATACCTGATGTGGCTGAATTTGGGGGAGAAGATAGAATAAGAGATTTTTTGTTAAGGGATGATGTTGTTGCGGCTATTAATGTTTCAAAAAAGGGAGCTGAGCCTTTGCAGGATTATTCTGCTTTTGCTGTTGCAGATGTTTCTAATGTGGAAGGTGTAAAATATAATAATGATGAAAGTTTGGAAATTGTTGGAGAATTGGCGAGAAAAAATAAGGAAATTGTTTTGTATGATATTACGTTACCGAGGAGTGGTTTTCCTAGAACATTGCAAATAGCAAAACAAGTTGGTTTGAAAAATTTAGTTGATGGGAAAGGGATGTTTGTGAATCAGGGAATAATTGCTATTCAAAATGTTGAAAAATTAAATTCTGGAATATTTGGCGAGGAACTTAGTGAGAAAGAAGTAGGAGATATTTTTAGTGTGAGTATGAAGAATGGCTAAATTGAAATATTCGAGAAATGAAATATGGGAAAGAAAAGTTTACGAGGATGTTATTAAGAAAGGGGAATTGAAAGTTTTATTCCGTCCAGGAGATAGGGTATGTGGAGATGGGAAAACTAAATGTTTTTATGAGGGAGAAGAGGTTAGGTTGAGAATTTTGGAGCGACCGGGAAATGAAAAAGGAAATGTAGTTCCTTTGTTTACTTCGCTTGTTAAGAATGTGAAAATTTTGAAACTTAAAAAAATGTTTTTGTCTTCTCTTGTTGAAAAAGATTTTATTAATAGTTATCCTGATGTAACAAATGTTGAAGGATTGAAATATCATTTGGGATTGGTTTATGATGAGAAT
>CAZUXN010000021.1:2523-10227 GCA_964624735.1 Candidatus Woesearchaeota archaeon
TATTATTTGATTTATGAATATTTTGATGGGGATATTATTTTTAAGGAGAAAAGAGAAAATAAAAAGTATGAAGAGGACGAGAGGCTGATTCATGGGGATCCAGAGAAAGCGAAAAAAGTTGGGTCAGTTTTGAGGGGAGTTGATGTTATTGTGGGGAGAAGGTTTGGTCCGAATATTGTTAGGTTAAATGATAAATTTGTTTCTGTTGTGGTGAGGGAATTAAATATTAAAAGAGTTCTTGAAAGAATCAAGGAGAATATTAATGAAATAGTGGAGGAGAAAGTTAAGGAGAATAGGATGGGGAGAGTGTTTAGTGGTTAAATTTATAAATGAATAGGTATTCATAATGTAAGATATTAAAATGGGAATAAAAATAGATAAGGATAAATGTGTGGGGTGTGGGCTTTGCGCAAATATTTGTTCGGAGGGGATTGAAATGGTCGATGGAGTCGCGGTTGTGAAAGATGAAAGTGCTGATTGTTTAAAGGAGGCTGCGGAGTCTTGTCCGAGGAATGCTGTTTTGTTGAATGGAGAATCTGGTGGAACTAACGGGGAAGGTGAAAGTGTGTTTGGTCAAGATTTTAGTCAAGGTCGTGGAATGGGTAGAGGTCAAGGTCAAGGTCGTGGAATGGGTAGAGGTGGTGGGAGAAGATGATTTTATTTAAAAAGAAGTGTAATTATTGTAAGGAAAAAATAGAAAAGGGGGATGAAGTTTGGATGGAAGTGAAGATTCCCGAATTTGTAAATAAAGTTAGGTGTGTGTTTTGTTGTATGGAGCATGCTAATTTGTATGTTCAGAACATAAAGGGAACTCCAAGTAGGAATTCTTGTCCTTATTGTAGGAGTTAGTTATGAAAATATGGAAAAATTAGTTTAAGATGAAATTGTTTGTATTTGATTTGGTTGGGGATAAGGTTTTGGGGAAGGAGGTTGTTTAATGTATTATAAAAAGGGTGTTGTGTTAAAGAATTTGATAAAATGAGATTATTAATAGCGATAGATGAGGAGAATGGAATGGATTCTAAACTTAGTGAGCATTTTGGGCATTGTTCTCATTTTGCGATTTATGAGACAGAGGTGAAAAGTTTTGAGATTGTGGATAATAAGTTGGACCATTCAAATTCCGATATGACACCTGTTGAGCAGATTATGAGATTTGAGCCAGATGTTGTTTTTACTCTTGGTATGGGTGGGCGAGCAGTTAAATTATTTAAGGAGAAGGGTGTTGAGCTTAAAACTGGGGATTATAAAGTTGTTAAAGAAGTTATTGAAAATTTGGAGAATCTCAAGGAATTAAATTTTGGGTGTGAGCATTAAGATGGATGTTGGAAATATGTTTTTGTCTAGCTTAAAACAATCGTTGTTTATTATCGCGATTATTTTTATTTTAATGGTTGTTGTTGAAATTCTTGTTTTAAAATATAAAAATGGAGTCCTTAAATTTATAAAGAAAAATAAATTTTTAGAATATTGTGTTCCTTCTTTTTTCGGAAGCGTTCCTGGTTGCATTGGGACGTTTGCGATGGATAGTTTGTATATGGCTGGATTGTTGGGGTTTGGCGGGATAGTTGCGGTGATGATTTCTACTAGTGGGGACGAAGCATTGTTGCTTATCTCGATGGCGATTCAGGGTTCTATTCCTTGGATTATAATTATATTTTTGACACTAATGTTATTTGTGTTGGGTATTGTTGGAGGGTATTTGGCAGATTATTACAAAAAGAAAAGTAATATGAAAATTTGTGAGAAGTGTAAAGTTGTTTATCATAAGGGTAAAGAATTTGAATTTGCGCATTTTGTTAAAGAGCATCTTTATAATCATATTATAAAAAAGCATATTTGGAAAATTTTTCTGTGGATATTTGTGGCGATATTTTTGATTGGGTTGTTTCAAGATAAAATTAGTGTTGGTTTCACTGGAATAAATATGTTTTATATATTGATTTTAGCGTCGCTGATTGCGTTGTTGCCGATTTCAGGGCCTAATGTGTTTTTGGTTGTGATGTTCTCGAAGGGGATGGTTCCCTTTTCAGTTTTGTTAGCTAATTCTATTATTCAAGATGGGCATGGGCTTTTACCGATTTTAGGATTCTCGATGAATGATGCCATAAAAATTAAATTGTTTAATTTTATTTTTGGTTTAATTATCGGAATAATTTTATTGGGTTTTGGTTTATAAAATGAGATTGGGTAAATTTTTTAATAAGGGTAATGTTTTTGAAAAGATAAAAGTGAAAAAAGTTCGATGTTTTTATTTGAAAAAAAAGGAGGTGAAAGATGAAAATAGCAATTAGTTCGACAGGGGAAGTTTTAGATAGTCAGGTTGATGCTCGATTTGGAAGATGTTCTTATTTTGTTATTGCTGAAATAAATGAAGAGTCTGGAGAGATAAAAAAAACAGAAGTTGTTGCGAATAATTCGGTTCAGCAATCTCGTGGGGCAGGAACTGCTACTTCGGAATTTATAGGAAATCAAAAAGTTGATGCAGTAATTACTGGGAATATAGGTCCTAACTCTGCTTCGGTAATGCAACAATTGGGGATTGATGTTTATCAAGGTCAGGGAGAGATAAAAAAAGTTCTTCAACAATTTATAGATAAAAAATTAGTAAAGCTGGGGCAGTCTAATGTTCCCAAGTTTGCTGGGATGGAGGGACAGTAATTTTTTATAAGATGGAAATGAATTTAATTAAGTTTAGTTATTTACTTGTAAGTTTTCAGGGGTTTTGTAATGGTTAAAAGAATTGCAATAACAGGCGGAAAGGGTGGAACGGGGAAGTCAACTATTTCTACTGCTTTAGCTATTAGATTAGCTGAGAATAAAAAAGTGTTGCTTATAGATGCCGATGTAGATTGTCCAAATGATGGAATAATTTTAGGTATAGATTTAAAGAAAGTTCAGGATGTTGAAAATATGATTCCTAAGATTGATGAAGAAAAATGTATTAAGTGCGGAAAGTGTTCGGAATTTTGTAAGGAGAATGCTCTGATTTTTATTAAGGGTAGAGTTCCTATTGTTCTTCCGGAGAGGTGTTCTGGTTGTAAGGTTTGTAAGTTGGTTTGCCCTGTTGGTGCTATAAGTGAAGAAAAGCAGATTGTGGGAGAAATTGATAAGGGCGAAAAGGGGAATTTGGTTCTTTTATCTGGAAAGATAAAACCGAGGGTTGAAGAGTCGAGTTTGATAGTAAATGAGATTAGAAAATATATTTCTGGTAAGGAAAAAGATTATGATTATATTTTGGTGGATACAGCTGCTGGGACTCATTGTTCTGTAATTTCTGCTTTGCAGGGAGTTGATTTTGGACTTGCCGTTACTGAGCCGACTCCTTTAGGGAATCATGATTTAGATTTAATTTTACAGTTAATGAAAAAATTGAATATAAAGTCGAAAATAGTTTTGAATAGAAGTGATATTGCAGATGGGGAAATTATAGAAGATACTGCAGAAAAATATGATTCAGAAATTATTGTTGATGTTCCGTATAGTAAAGAAATTGAAAAAGCTTATTCGCAAGGGATTCCAATAAAGCATGAGGCTATTGAAAAAATTGTTAGGAAGTTAGAAAATGGTTTGTAAATGGGTTGAAATTTGTCCGTTGAGGAGATTTGAGAGAGAAGGAAAATTGGAGGATAATTGGAAGGAGAAGTATTGTAATGATAAAAGTAATTGGAAAAATTGCAAAAGGTATCAATTTGAAGAAGAGAATGTTTTTCATGAGGATAATTTGCTCCCAGATGGGAGGATATTAAAAATTTAAAATGGAAGTAGTTACAATTTTATCAGGAAAGGGTGGGGTGGGAAAATCGAGTATAACGGCTAGTCTTGCTGTTTTGCTTCACCAGTTTAAAGAGAAGCAAATAGTGGTTGCTGATTGTGATGTTGATGCATCTAATTTGGCTTTAATCTTTGGGATAACAGAATCTAAAAACAGAGAAGTTATCGCAACAAATGAAAAAGCTTTTGTAAATGAAAAAGCTAAAAATTGTAAAAAACTTAAGGACGTTTGTATTTTTTCTGCTATTGATTGGAATGATGGGGTTCCTAAAATAAATAAGTATCTTTGTGAGGGTTGTGGTGCTTGTAAAATAGTTTGTCCTGAGGGAATTAATCTAAGAAAAGTTAAAAATGCGGAAATTGGTATGGCCATGACGGAATATGGTTTTCCTATTGTTTCTGGGCAATTAATGATGGGAGAAACTGGTAGTGGAAAGGTTGTCGATAAAGTTAAAGAGGTGGCGAATAAGGAAGATAAGGAATTGATGTTAATAGATTCTGCAGCAGGTATTGGATGTCCTGTTATTGCGTCAATTCAAAATTCAGATTATGTTGTAGCTGTTACTGAACCTACACCTTCTGCCTTGAGTGATTTGAAAAGGGCATTGGAAGTAGTTGAACATTTTAAAATTCCTTACGGATTGGTAATAAATAAGTTTGATTTAAATAGGAGTTTTAGTAAAAAGATTGAAGAATTTGCTAGACAAAATAAAATAGAAATATTGGGGAAATTGCCTTATAGTAAAAAGTTTGTTGAGGCTCTTGTAAATTTAAAGCCTGTTATAATATATGATAAGACACTTGAAGATGAATTTAAGGGGATTTTAAATCGGGTTATAAAAAATTTGTCTAAAATAGGCTAAGTGTATAAAAATATAAAGATGGGTGTTGAAAATAAATTTGTGATGAGACGTGCAATAGTTGGAGCAGCGAGGGGATTGTGGAAATCTTTTCCGATGATTATTGGGACGGTGCTGTTGACTAGTTTGATTTCTACTTTAATTTCTAAAGAGTTTTATACGGCTGTGTTTAGTAAGAATATTTTTTTGGATTCTGTTGTTGGGGGTTTGGTTGGGAGTATTTCTGCGGGGAATCCTATAACGAGTTATATTTTTGGCGGGGAGATGTTGGGACAAGGGGTAGGATTAATTGCGGTTACTGCTTTTTTGGTTGCATGGGTTACTGTTGGTATTATTCAACTTCCTGCTGAGTCTGCGATATTGGGAAAGAAATTTGCTTTGTTAAGGAATTTTACGGCTTTTGTTTTGGCGATTGTTGTTGCGATTGTTACGGTTTTGATTTTGGGGGTGATAATGTGAAATTTAGAGATAAGTTAAAACGACTTCCGGGTTCTTGGTATTTTTTGTTGATAATTATTATTGTTTATTTTTTGTTTTCAATATTTAATAAAAAAATTTATTTAGATAGTTTGGATTTTTTTGGTCAGATTATTTATAAGATAATTCCGATTTTTATTCTTGTGTTTGCTTTGATGAGTTTGTCTAATTATTTTATAACTCCGAAATTTGTGATGAGGCATCTTAGTGAAAAGGGATTTCGGAAATGGTTTTATGTTATTGTTGGAGGGATTTTGTCGACTGGTCCGATTTATATGTGGTATCCTCTTTTGGCTGATTTGAGAGGGAAGGGTTTAAATTATGGACTTATTGCTTGTTTTTTATATAATCGGGCGATTAAGATTCCGTTGTTGCCGTTGGCGATTTTGTATTTTAGTTGGCAGTATGTTTTGGTGTTGTGTTTTGTGATGATTTTTATGTCGGTTGTTCAGGGGATTTTTTTAAATAAATTAATGGAGGTTAATAAATGAAAATTGCTGTAGCTTCTGAAGGAAAAGATTTGGATTCTGAAATAAGTAGTCAGGGTGGTCGGGCTCCTTTTTATCTTGTTTTTGAGGATAAGAAATTAGTTGAAACTATGAAGAATCCGTTTGCGACTGGCGGAGGCGGAGCTGGTTTTTCTGTTGCTTATATGTTGGCTGAGAAAAAAGTCGGTTTGGTTGTTGCTGGGAAGCTTGGTGGGAATATGGTTTCGGCCTTGAACGAGAAAGGGATAAAATTTAAGGAAGCGAGTGGGAAAGTTTCTGGAGTTTTTTAAATGAATTATTCTACAAGGTATACTTTGTTGGAAAGAGTTGCAGATGTAATTGGATTGAATTCCCGATTTCATAAATATAGAAAGGATGAAATTAATTTTGATGATTCTGTTGTGGTGAGTCCTGTTGAGGCGAAGGTGGTTTGTGCTGAGGAAATTGGCGAGGGTGGGAAATTGATTTCTAAATTGGGGAGGAAAGTGGATTTATCTGGAGTTATTGATAGGGCCGGTTTGTTTTCGGGAGGTTCTTATATTAATTTTTATCTTTCTCCGATGGATAAACATTATTGGAGGATTCCTTATAATTCTGAGGTGGTTTTGACGAAGGTTAATGATGGGGTGGCCAGAATTCCTGTGATGACGGGGTTTGAGAGGGTTTTTTCGAGAACAGATTTTTTTGAGAGGTCGATAAAGAGTAATGCTACAATTGGAACGGTTTTTCGAATGAAGGATTTTTTTTATGCGATGATTGCTGTGGGTTCTTTGAATGTCAATTCTATTCATACGATTAAGAAGGATTGTTTTGAGAAGGGAGATATTGGGGGTTATTTTAATTTTGGTTCGAGTATGTTATTGTGTTTTTCGAAATCTATGGGGAGTGGATTTTTAGTAGAGCCAGGGGCGAAGGTGGATATTGGTGAGGAGATTTTGAGGTTACCTTAAGATTTTTAAAGTTAATTTTATCTTAATTATTATGAGAAGGTTGGATTTGGTTTTTATTGGGTTAATATTTTTGGTTTTGATTAGTTGTGTTTCGGCGAATGAGAATGTGAATGTCTATTATTTTTATTCGACTGGATGTCCGCATTGTTCTAATGTTATTGAGTCTGGTGTTTTAGATAAGGTTGCTTTAATGGATGGGGTTTCGGTTGAGAAGTTGAATTTGCATGAGAGTCAGGAGAATAGGAATTTGTTTAATGATTTTTGTGATGAGTTTGAGATAAGTCGGAGGGGTTGGCCGTTTGCTGTTGTTGAGAAAGATGGAATGTATAGTTATTTGTCGGGGGATGTTCCTATAATTGAGAATTTGCTTAGTAGTGTTCAGGATGGCGTGGGGGTTGTGATTGATTTGGATGGTATTAGTGTTGATGACGATGGTGGGGTGACGATTGGTTCGGTTTTGGTTGCGGCGTTGATAGATTCGGTTAATCCTTGTGCTTTTGGTGTTTTGATATTTTTGATGGCGAGTTTATTGGGGATGGGTTCTGCTCGTCGGGCATTGAGGGCTGGTTTGATTTATAGTTTTGTTGTTTTTGTTGTATATTTTTTTATGGGATGGGGGCTTTATGGTGTGATTAATGTTTTTTCTTCTTCGTCTGGTTTTTATTATTTTTATCTTGGAGTTGCCGGGGTTATTTTTTTATTAGGGCTTTTGCAGTTAAAGGATGTTTTCTGGTATGGGAAGGGTGTTACGCTTAGGATTTCTTCGAAGGTTAAGCCGATTATTGAGAGGTTTATGGCGAAAGGGAATTTGGTTTCGATTATTATTTTGGGCGTGATTGTTTCGTTGTTTGAGCTGCCTTGTACGGGGGAGATTTATATTGGGATTTTGACGGTGATGTCTATTCATAAGACTTTTGGACTCGGGTATCTTTTGATTTATAATTTTATTTTTGTTTTGCCGTTGTTGGTTTTGACTTATTTGATTTATCGTGGGACTTCGACTCAGAAGTTGCAGAGTTGGACGGTTTCTAATAGAAAGTATATGAAGTTGATTTCGGGGTTGTTATTATTGGGGCTTGCGACTTATATTTTTGTTAAGGCGATTGGGTTTGTTTAATTGAGTATAATTAATTTTAAGTAGGGTTGTTTTGTTGG
>CAZUXN010000022.1:0-9449 GCA_964624735.1 Candidatus Woesearchaeota archaeon
CCAAATCATCCAAACCTAACACAATAATACTATTTATTTGTTTTTACTCAATTACAAACCTTTTTAAATTAAAATATCTTAACAACAAAATGAAAAAGATGTTGACATTTTTTCTAATAGCCATTCTATTTCTAAGCGTAGCTTATGCGGAAAACTTAGCGACAACAACCGGCCAACAACAAGCAACGATATCTCAACAAACTCAACTCCAAAACGAAGCCATATCAAACACGCAAGAAAGAATTCAAGAGATGCGAAAATTAAACGAAGAAAAAATAGAAAACTTACGAGAAAGAATTCAAGAGCGAGAAGAAGTAATGCTCGAGAAAAAGAACATCACTCTAAAACGAATCGACGACAAAATCATGGAAATGAAAGAAAAAGGAAATATAATTAGAACAAGATTAAACCTAAGTACCGACAGCAACGGAAGTCAAATAAGAATTATGCTCAGCAACGGACGAAACGCTGAAATTAAAATCATGCCAATAGCCGCATCCCAAAGAGCCCTCGAAAGATTAAGATTAAAAGTCTGCTCCGAAGACAACAACTGCACAATCGAACTCAAACAAATCAGCGAAGGGAATAAAACACAAATAGTGTATGAAGCAAGAGTTCATAAAATATTCAGGCTCTTTGGATTTATCAAAAGAAACAAAGAAGTTATCACACAAATCGACGCCGAAACAGGCGAAGAAGTCTTAACAAAAAGACCATGGTGGTCATTCTTAGCAAGTGAGAAAGAAGAATAAATAACTAAGGTGTCTTATTCAAAATAAAAATCTTATCTATACTAACCAAAGCAACCGCAATAACCGTCCCAACAAACAACAACAAAACCAATATCACAAACAACTTCTTCCAATTAATTTCCATATCATAAACAAAGAACCAATCTATTTATCTCTATCGCTAAACCACATACTCAAACACAACATTATAAGGAATACACAATTCAACAGTTTCTTTAATACTCAACCTCTCCATAATCTTCCGAAGCAACCGAATCGAATTCCCGTGAGCCGAAATCACAACATCAACTTCATTCTTCCTCATAAACTTTTTCAAGTCTTTAATAAACGACTTAACCCTTTTCTCGATGTCAGCAAAACTCTCTCCTCTCGGCGGCCGACTATTCCATCCCCGATGCCACTTATCATACAACTCCGGACCCTTCTTTTTAACAATGCTCAAATGCGTCAACCCATTCAAATCTCCATAATTCCTCTCAATCATCCTATCATCCTCCAAAATAATTTTACACTCAGGATGAAACTTCAAAACCTCCTTCAACGTCTGCTTCGACCGAACCAACCTCGTATGAAATGCAACCTGAAACTTTTTCTTCTTTAATCTCTCAGCTACAATTCGCGCATCATCGACACCAGATTTCACCAACCGAGTATCCCGCCAACCACTAAATTCCCCATCGACATTATCATGCGTCCGCCCATGCCGAAACAAATAAATCCTATACCTCTTCATAAAAAAAAACAATACAACGCCATATAAAAACATTTTTATAACAAGACAACCTTAATAATATATGATAATCGAAATAATAGTAATAGCAATATTCTTAATCATCGGTCTCATCGCACTAAAAACCGGGCATCAAACGCGAAAAATCAAAATTATAATCGTAATAGTTATCGGCTTTCTATTATATTTCTCAATCGTCAGTCTGTTCACATCTGAAAAAGTCGACATCACATCCCCGCGAGGCATAATCCAAGCAACATACTTATACTTCGGCTGGATTGGACAAACCGCATCAAATCTTTGGGACATAGGCGTCGATACCGTTCACCTCGTCGGTAATGCAGTAAAATTCAATAACACCAAAACCACAGAACCACAAAGGTAAATTTAAATACAATATCTCTATAATTTTATTACGCCTGATTAGCTCAGTCGGTAGAGCGTCGCATTGGTAATGCGGAGGTCGTGGGTTCAATCCCCATGTCAGGCTTACAGAACACACGACCGTCGTGGGCGAACAATTCGCTTCGAGCAACATTAACTTAAATATAATTTGTTGCGAGATGCAAATTGTGAGTAAATCCCCATGTCAGGCTTGCAGAACACACGACCGTCGTGGGCAAACAAAGAGCACAACACTCAACTCCTAACTCCAAACCCCCAACTCCCAACCAAATTTTACCGAGCAAAATCTTATAAACCCTCCATTCAAATCTAACTAATGGAAAACAAAGACTTCGACCTCGAAAAAGCATACAACGAGCTCAAACAAAAACACAATTTGCCAGAATTCAAAAAAATAGCCGAAGATTTCGACATTGAAAAAATCCAAGACAAAGAAACAACTTTCTTACTCAGAGAAATCCGTCGAGCAATCAACGAAAAAATCACAGCATACATTCAACTATTTGAAAATCTAATCAACCCAACCACACCGCTAATATTTATTTTCTCAATA
This sequence comes from Candidatus Woesearchaeota archaeon, assembly GCA_964624735.1. Classification (GTDB taxonomy): domain Archaea; phylum Nanobdellota; class Nanobdellia; order Pacearchaeales; family GW2011-AR1; genus JAGVXH01. The sequence goes on from CAZUXN010000022.1 coordinate 2,441, forward strand.
ATCCGAAACATCTCAACCCAAGACAAAGACACAATAAAAGAAATCTACAAAACATTATCAAAAACCCAAATCGAAATAATGAAACTCGACACAATCTACAACGAAGAATCCGAAACAAAATTCATCAACGACACATTCAACTCGTGGCAAGAATTAAAACCAACAATCCATAAATTAATCGAAAATTTCGAATCAAATTTAGAAACCGACGACATCTCAAAAAAACGGAGCTACTTCGGATAATAAGACCTATCCGGCTTACACAAAAACAAGCAAGGATAATATTAGAAGTAGAAAAAAGAAGAAATTCCTCAACAATAAATTATAATATATACAGAGCACTCAACACATTTCCTCCAGAAGAAAGAGAAAAACAAAAAAAAGAATTTGCTAATCAAAACTCTGACACTAGATTAAAAAACCCATATCAATTTCTATACCAACAACGGGCATCTTAATCTTCCAATTTTTCAAAACCCTCGGCGCAATCTCCCCAATTCGCCCAATCTCCTCGCCCTCAACTAAAATCCGACCGCATCGCCCAATAATATAATTCGAATCCTCAACAACCTCAATCGAATATTCAATACCCAACATCTTAAACAAATAATCCAAAACCTGTTTCATTTCAGTAAAGCTTGCTTTTTCATCAACTAAAGCAATCGCCAGTCGTTCTTCTTCTATAACTCCGGTTTCATTCTCCCTGTTGTCTATCATCCATTTTCTATTGTCTCGCGAAGCGCCAACCCCAGTTTCTGATACCTGACACCTAACACCTGACACCTCGGACTTTTGAAAGACTCGCCCCATTTCGAAAGTCCGTTGTGGATAAGCAGCATCTGAATTCTCCGACGCTATTTGCAACAAACCTGTCAATAAATCAATCCTTAAAACATCTCGCCCAGTCTTTGAATCCTCAATCTCGACAAAATCATTAAAATTGTAATGCATCTTCCGAATATTTTTCTTCGTTGTCAAATGAAAACTCGAACACTCTAATAACCCAAGCCCAGCCAAAACATTCCCAACAACTCTCTTTAATTTGTTAACCGGATTCTCCTCACCAACCGTAGAAATCGCAGGAACCTCCGGCTCAAACTTATCATAACCATAAGCAATCGCAATCTCCTCAGCCAAATCAATCCAATGCAAAATATCCATCCGATAAGCTGGAATCAAGGCAGCCAATTTTCTTTTTTTGTTTTCAATCCCAATTCCCATCCTCGACAAATAATTCCTTACATCCTTCTCGCTCAATTCAATTCCCAACGTCCTCTCAATATCCTCAATCCTAAAACTCATTTTTTCAACCGACATATCAGGCGAAACAAAATTCCCGCTTTTCGAATCCTTAACATTCATCCCATAAACCTTCCCGCCCATTTCAGAAACCGATGCAACAATAATATTCAAACACTTCTTCAAATAAACCAAATTATGCCCCGAACATTCAATAAAAATATCTCGCGTCTTCTCATTAATCCGTCCAGTTTTCTCCGAATTAATAATCGGCGGCATCGACAAAATCTCGTCATTAGCATCGACAAAAATCGGAAACACATCAACATCCTTCAACAAATCCCCATACTCACGACCAGCCGGATGCCCCCGCAAAATCTGTCGCCCCGTCATCTCCTTAGAAGATTCAAGAGGCATAAACTTAATATCCTCCGGCTTCCGACCAATAAATCGAATCGGCAACGCAATCTTATCAAGAGGATAAATACCAATCGCCAACTTCCGACGCCGACGCCCAATCGACCCATGCAACTTCTCTTGAATATCAACTATTTCCTTAATCTTAGAATCGTCAAACTTCAATCCCTTAACAATCGCACAAACCGTATGCGGCCGAACCGATTTCACCGACTTATCAATCGTCACAACAAAATCCTTTTCCGGCTTAGCAACTTTAAAATCAACAATCTTCCTCTTCTCAACAAACTGCCCAATGGCCCGAGCAAAATTCCCAGTCGACAACAAGTCCGGTCGATTAGGAAAAATCTCAACAGACAATTCCTCGTCGGTAATTTCCTCGACCGGCGTCCCAAACATAGAAATCTTTTCCTCCATCTCCTTAGTAATCTTCCCAACCTTCTTCTCAAACTCTTTCTTATCAACAGTCAATATTGTCATAATAATAAACATCAATCATACTTTTTAAGATTTTGTAACCCATAGCGAAGCTATACCCACAAGGCGAAGCCTTATCCCCACCCCAATGTCCCCACGGCACAGCCGTATCACCACAAAATCATTTTCGAGAAAATGATTTTGAAATCCCCTCTTTCCAAAACGACGGCAACGAATTACTAACAAACCCCCGAAACTTCCCAGAATAAATATACCCAATCCCCTTCTCGTCGGCAAACTTCTTAAAATCTTTCTCAACACTCTCATAAGTCTTCTGCACAATCTTCCTCTCAAAATCCTTCTGAAACAAACTCAACGGCTTCAACACCAAAAAATCCGCCTGCCTCAAAACATTAACCTCCAAGTTCGAAGAATTTTGCGACACAAACAAAATACTAATATTTTTATGTCGCGCAATCATAATCAACTCGCTCAACATCTTATTCGCACTACTCATCGAACTCCGCGAATTAAACAAAACCCCGCCTTCGTCAATCAAAACCAACGAGCCATTTTTTATCTCACCAATATCAGCCTGCCCCGTTCGATGTCGAGGGCTATCTAATGGGGAAATAACATCAATCCACGACGGCAACTCTTTCTCCTGAAATCCAATAGCAAAACATTTTTTCTTATACCTCGCATAAAAATTCTCCAAAAACTTAATCCCAAAAGCCGTCTTCCCAGAACCCCTCGCCCCGAGAATTATCCCAATTTGACTATCCGACTTAGCAACATGCGAAATCCACTTATCATAATTCCCATCAACAACCTTAATCACCCTAAAATCCTCAAACCTCGCCCCAATTGCTTTCCTCTTTCTCGAAACCTCCACCGCCTTGCTCTTCTCCGAAACTTTTTTCCCAAGTCCATAAACTCCTCTAAAAAAATAATAAGGCAACTTTAAAACCCAAACAGCAAACACCCCAACATACCACCAATAATTAACCTTCTTTTTTCTCACCATTTATAATCTACAAATCCAAACTATAAAAATCTAACCCCAAAAAAATCCATGTTCATTTGTCCAATCCTATCCCCAATTCACGTACCTTTCTCTTCCCTAAAAAATCCGTGTCAATCCGTAACTAAAAATTTCCCTCCCCAATTCCCACCTATTATCTATTTCCTATTTCTATTATCTTCGCCAAAATTTCATTTCCCGAAGTTTAGCGACGTCATTCTTATAAATTTCCCTCAAATCCCCAATCCCATAAAATTCCATAATCATCCTATCAAAACCCGGACCCCAAGCAAGAACCGGAATAGGCTTCCCCAACAAAGGAGCAGTCACTTCAGGCCGAAAAATCCCAGCAGCAAAAACCTCAACCCACTTCTTCTTATCCTCATTCCAAACATCTCCTTCCAAGCTAGGCTCAGTATACGGAAAATACGCCGGACGAAACCTAACCTTCTCAAATCCCATCTTCTTAGCAAACGCCTTCAAATACCCAAGCAACTGCCGAAAATTCGCGTTCTCATCGACGACAATTCCCTCGCTTTGATTAAACTCAAACCCATGCGACCAATCCACAGTTTCATTTCTAAAACCTTTCCCAATCGCAAAATACTTCGCCGGGAACTCCCCACTCTTCCCAATTTCCAAAAGCTTCCGAGCAGAAAGAGAAGTCGTATGAGTCCTCAATAAAACTCTCTTCGCATCCTCCTCATTCCACCTATACTGCCACCCTTTCGACCCATCAATCCCACCCTCATGCGCCTTCTTAACTTTTTCAAGAATTTCAACGGCAACCTGCGACCTGCGACCTGCGACCTGCGCACTTTTTGCATCTTTGATGTAAAAAGTGTCCTGCATCTCCCGAACCGGATGGTCTTGCGCCGTAAACAAAGCATCAAAATTCCAAAACCCATTCTCAACCAAATTCCCACTCATCTCCTTAAACCCCATCTCCAACCAAACCGACTTCCCATAATCAATCGCCTGATTCACAAAATGCCTCTTCCCACCATAAATCCTCGGCACCGCCGACGTCAAATCATACCGCCGAAACTTCTTACCCTTCCAACCACTCCCCTTCAATATCTTCGGCGTCAAAGCCTCAATCATATCCACACCCAAATCCATTTTAGAAATCTTATTCCCCAACTCAGTCAACTTAATCTTCACAATCTTCCGTTCTTCAATCTCAATAATATCCTTCCGCCCCCTCAAATTTACCAATGCCAACTTATCCAAATCAGCGACGGAATCTAAATCCATCGGCAACTTCTCCATAAAAATCTCCTCAATCATTTTATTTTTTACCTCCTCTGGCTTCGCATTCAAACTCAACCGACCGTCCTTAATCTCAACCAACGCTTTCTTCTTCAAAGTTCCCAAAGCAATCCTCGCCTCATTCTCATTCAACCCACAAACATTCCTAATCTCCCCAATCGGAATCACCTTCTTCTCCGTCAATTTATTCAACAAAACTCGCTCCGGCAACTCCTTCTTCAAATAATTAATCCCAAGAATCCCCAAAATCACAACCTTCTTCTCCGAACTCTCAACATCAACCAAACCCTTATTTTTCAAAAAACCAACAGCCCTCAAAACCGAAGTCTTATCCAACTCAACCTTCTCCTCAACACCATCAACATCCAAAAACTCACCGCCAAGCACAGGCAAAACTTCCCTTTCCATCGGCGACAAACTTTCAACAACCAATTTCTCATCCATATAACTCAATAACATCAACCTTTTTTAAGGTTTAGCAATCACAAAACCTTCAACGCCAACAAAATTCCAATCACAATAATCACAACCCCACCAATTCTCTCAGGATGCGGAAACTTCTTCAACCTATCAGAAAGAGAATGCGCAATCATCAACGAAACAAACGTCGCAATCATAACGCCACTACAAATCGCAACCCACGCACCCTTCGCCATAATCAAATTAGAATAAGCAATAATATCATCAACCCCAGTCCCGAAAAAAAGCAACATCCCAATTCCAACAAACTTCAAATTACCAATCACCGTCGAAGCCTTTTTGTCAATATGCTTTTTCATCTTAATGTAATGCTTTTTCTTCTGATGCCTCATCCCCTTCCCATGAAAAAAAGACATTAAACCCAACGTCACCAAAACCGCCCCGCCTATCAAATGCCGAGAAGGAACCCTAGCCATCAACGACCCTGCAAAAATCGAAATCCCCAACGCAATAACCGTCCCAATAATTATTCCAAAAGAAATCAGCTTCTTATGGTCCTTCTTCGGATTATCCAAATACGATCCTGCATATACCACCGTATCATCTATCCCAGTCGCGAAAAACGCAACAAACCCAACAACCAAAAGCACAAATGTTTCTATCAACCCCATACTAAACAAAAAACAATTTTCTTTTTAAATTTATGTCTTCAAGAACTCTATTCTCTAATTTTTAAAACCTAACAGCCTCAGCGCCCTGAATAGAACTCATCCCCAAACTCACCCCAAACGCCCGCCTCCCCAACTCATCAACAACCTCACTTTCCCGAGAACCGAACGAAGCAATCCTAATCCCAGCCCCAGCCTTCCGACAAATCTTCACATTCTGAATCAACCGACTCAATCTCAAAGCATTTTCCTTTCCTTTTAATTTCCTAATCTCATTAAAATCAATAACAATCAAAATATTTTTCTCCCTCGCCAACTTCGCAACAACATGATTAATCCCCGAATCCCTCTGCTTCAAACTATCCTTCTTAACCCCTCGCTCAGGCGAAACCAAATAATCAACCCTCAAACTCTCAACAACCCGACGATTAAACACATTATTTCCACCAACAACTCCAATTTTCTTACCAAACTTTTTCAAACTATCAATTATTCGTCGAGCCTCTTTCTCCGACGCCTCAATCAAATAGCCGTCACAAGAATCATCTTTCAAAACCTCAGCCTTGCTTTTAATCTTTTTTAAATAAATAGAATCTTCAAATCTAAATAAATTCAAATCTTTCATATCACAAACTATCCAAAGGACTTTTAATTTTTACTATATCCGAATTTGCAACATGAGTATAAATCTGGGTAGTTCTTAAATTTTTATGTCCCAACAATTTCTGAATATACCTAATATCCGTTCCTGCTTCCAATAAATGCGTCGCAAATGAATGCCTCAATGTATGTGGCTTAATTTTTCTTCCAATAGCCCACTTAGAATTTTTCGAAACAATTTCTTCAATAGTTCTTTTCGAATATTTCTTCCCTCTATTTGACTCAAAAAAATACTTCTTTGGATTATTCTTTAAAAGATGCTTTAAAATTCCTTCTTTCAGCGACGCCGACAAAAGAGTTATCCTATCTTTCTTACCCTTCCCCTGTCTTATAATAACAACATTCCTCTCAATATCTATATCCTTCGGTTGCAAATTAATAATTTCAGAAACCCTTAATCCACCAGAATAAAGAAATTGAATTACAAGTTTATGAATCGGATTTTTTGTAAATTCAATCATCTTTCTAACATCCTCTTTGTTTAAAACATCTGGGAGACGAGATTCCTTTCTGTAAAATGGAAGATTAAATTCCTCTTGTTTCCCCAAAATTACAAACAAAATTTTCAACGCTGCCTGTCGTTGCTTTATAGAACTAGTACTCTTCCGAGAATTTATAGATTTCAAAATATAGCGCTTAACCTCCTCGTTCGACACTTCTTTTGCAAAATCAAGAAAATCATTCATAATATAAAGATAAGATTTAACAGTTTCCCGAGAGTAATTCCGCAATTTCAACTCAGACACATATTTGTTTTTAATCTCAATTTTATTAATCATAATACAAAATCTTACAAATAACTCTTTATATAATTTTCTAAAAATTGCGGATAAAAGGTGTTAATTGCAATTTGAGATTTGGGCTAAAAGAAAGAAAGCGAAAGGTCTATTCT
>CAZUXN010000023.1:0-9318 GCA_964624735.1 Candidatus Woesearchaeota archaeon
ATCCAAGCAAAACCTCAATTCCCCCTCACCCCTTCATAACAGCGAGGGGCTTCAACTTTGCAACCAACTTCCCAATTCCTAACTCATCCGAAACCCGAACAACCTCGTCGACATCTTTATACACCCCGGGCGCCTCCTCGACAATTCCCTTCCGACTCCCCGACTCAATCTCAATATTTTTTTCTTTCAATTCTCTTAAAACTCCACTCTCACTAAAATTTTTCCACGCCTCACCTCTCCCCATAACCCTCCCAGCCCCGTGAGCAGTCGAACCAAAAGAAACCTCCATCGCCTTCTTCGCCCCAACCAAAATATAACTCGACGTCCCCATCGAACCCGGAATAATAACCGGTTGCCCCGGGAAACTCCTCGTCGCCCCCTTCCTCATAACCAAAACCTTTTTCTTTTTCCCGTCGACAACATACTCCTCAATCTTCGCAATATTGTGGCAAACATCATAAATCAAATCAATCTTCCCCTCAGGAAAATAATTCTTCAACTGCTCCCGAACATGATGCATAATCAACTGCCTATTACAAAACGCAAAATTAACCGCGCAATTCATCGCTCCAAAATACTCTCTCCCCAACTTACTCTTTATCGGCGCACTAACCAACTCCCTGTCAAACTCCGGAAACCCATACTCCTCGCCAATCTTCTTAATATAATCCGAAGCAACCTGATGCCCCAACCCTCGACTCCCACAATGAATCATAACCACAACCTTTCCCTTCGCAATCCCAAAAACCTTCGCAACTTTCTTATCATAAATCCTCTCCACTTTCTGAAACTCTAAAAAATGATTCCCTGCGCCAAGCGTCCCAAGTTGCCTAAGCCCTCGACTCTTCGCCCGCTCACTAACATACTTCGAATTAGCGTCGAACATCTTTCCATTCTCCTCGCACTTCTCCAAATCCTCAACGACACCAAAACCTTTCTTCACCGCCCACTCCGCACCATTCCTCAAAACATCATCCAACTCACCAAATCTATACTTCCGATTTCCGACTTCCGACTTCCGACTCGACAGAATGTCGTCCTTCCGACCCCGACCAACCCCCGACGGCACCGCCCGAAAAATCGAATGCAAAACCTCCTTCCTCTTCGCCATAAAATCTTTCTCATCAATATTAGTCGACAAAACCCGAACCCCACAATTAATATCAAACCCAACTCCTCCCGGACTAATAACCCCACTCTCCAAATCAAAAGCCGCAACCCCGCCAATCGGAAACCCATACCCCTGATGAACATCCGGCATCGCCAAACTCGCCCCGACAATCCCCGGCAACCTCGCAACATTCGCAACCTGCTTCAAAACATTCTCCTCGACATCACCCAACAAACTCTCCGAAACAAAAATCCGCCCCGGCACTAACATCTTACCCACTTTAGGCAACTCATAAACATTATTTCCAATCTTCTTCAACTTTTCTTTACACATATTCTTTCTAAATATTTATTTAAACCGCACGCACCCGACAAACGACAAGCGAATAGCGAAAAGCACGCAAAGCGCGTCTCCCATTCGTAATCCGAAACCTTTTTCAAATCCATCCAAACAAAACCACTCCAACAATTAAAAATCTATCTAAACATCCAACACAACCTCGCAAACCCACTTCCCATTCTCCTTAACAACCTTCATATCAGAATAAGTCACAGCCTTCACATCATTCGTAAATTTATAATTATCCGCATCGTCCCCGACGACAACACACTTTAATTTATACACACCACCACTCAAATTATTTTTCGTGTCCTCTGTGCTCGTCCGTGGCTCATTATTCTCCCAAATACTAATCTCCTTAACTTTACCAACAACAAAATTCTCAGCATCCAATAAATACAAAAACTCCTCCAAAAAATTATACAACAAACTCTCCCAATCTTTCCCCTCAACCTCAAAATTCTTCTCAACAAGCTCCAAAACTTTCATCTCCCCATAAATCGTCTCATTCAAAGCCCCAGCCGCCTCGACAAACATTCCCTCAACGCTCGAACCTTCCGCCCGAAACTTTACATCAGCAGTATGCTCCAAAAACTCATAACTCATAAGAAACCAATGCCACCTTAACTTAAAAACCCACCGACGCCCGGGACGGCAAAGCCGCTCTACATATGGGAACCGAAGGTTCCCCAAATTGCCCCTCCCCAAATCCCTAACGGCTAACAGCTAATAACTAACAGCTGTTTCAAAACCTTCCCCATTTCTATACGCAAGCATTCTTAAGCGAAGCGTTCTGAAACGAAGCGTTCTGAAAAATTCTATTCACTTTAGAATTTTTCCCGTCCCCATATACCACAAATACAAATCCAACTCAGCCAAATTCAACCCAACTTTCTTAGCCAATTCTTCCAGAACTTTCTCAATCTCCAAATATTTCTTCCGACTCAAACCCTTTCTCCTATCAAAATTAATCAAACCTTCACGATTCAACAAATCAATAATATGAAAATCAACAATCGCCACATCCTTAAATCCAACATTCCGCAAAAAATGACTCGCCTCTTTCATCCCAAGTCCCTTAATCTGTTCAACCAACTTTTCCCGTCGCTGTTTCCCACTCCCAACCAAATTACACAAATCATTCTCACACTCTCGCGCCTCAAAAATATAATTCGCCCTCGTATTCGGAAACCGATGTCCATGCCTTTTCAACTCGCCAGCCAACTCGCTCTCCGACAAAATCTCAAAATCCCGCCCCATCTTCTTCTGAATATCAATACACTTCTCCGCCGAAAAATTCGCAGTCATCAAGCAAAAACACAACTCTCCAAAAACCTCGTCCTTCCGCTTCTCTCCAATTTCCTCAAACTCTCGAATCCGACTCCTAACCAAATCGCCAACATCCGATACCTTCAACTTCTCAATTTTTTTAACCAAGCTCTCCATAAAAACTCCAAGAAAAACAACTATTTAACTTTTCCACAACCCATGCAAATTACAAAATGCCCTCGCATAAAAAACCTTGAAAGAAAATTCAGCTTCGGGTAAATCCTCCGGCTTCAAAAAAACCTTCGCCGTCTCACCATTCTCAGACATCCCCTCAATCCATTCAATATAATGCTTCTCCTCCATCGGATGCGGAACACTTCCAACCCTAACTCTCCTCCCATCAATCACCGGCACATGTTTTTCCTTCCCCTCGTCTTCAATCTTATGTTCAACCTGCAACTCCATTGGCTGCCCGCAACAAACCAAAGAATCAGCACCACTATGTAAAACCTCAACCACATTACCACAAACATTACACTTCCAAACCTGCTTTCTCGCTATCATATTAATATTATTATTTAAATCAACAACCACGAAATAACTCCAACAACCGCAACAACAATTACGGCAATCAAAATCCAAAGCCACAACTTAGACTTCTTCTCGCCAACAACCATCGGAGAAACCGATTTTTGAACAGGCACGACCGACTTCTTCATCGGAGAAACAGTCTTCTGAGTAGACATAGATTTGCCCATCAGAGAAACACTACTAATTTTCTCAACCATCTCAACCTCCAAAAAAAATAAACATCAAAACTTTATAAAACCTTCTAATAATTCTCTACCCAAATCTCATAATAACTCCTCGGATGCTTACACGCCGGACAAATCTCAGGAGCCTCAACCCCCTCATGAACATAACCACAATTCCTGCACTTCCACTTCACAACTTTATCCTTAATAAAAACCTTATTCCCCTCGACATTCTTCAACAACTTCCTATACCTCTTCTCATGATAACCCTCAACTTCGGCAATCTCCTTAAACGAAACAGCGACATCATCAAATCCTTCCTCTCTCGCAACTCTCTCAAACTCCGGATACAAACTCGACCATTCCATTTTCTCACCATCCACCGCCGCCAACAAATTTTCAGCAGTCGTCCCAATTTTTCCAGCCGGATAACTCGTCTCAATCTGCAAATCTCCACCTTCAAGATACTTAAAAAAAATCTCAGCATGCTCCTTCTCATTATCAGCCGTCTCCAAAAAAATCCCAGCAATCTGCTCAAACCCATCCTTCTTCGCCACCGACGCAAAATAACTATACCTATTCCTCGCCTGACTCTCCCCCGCAAACGACTTCAACAAATTCTTCTCCGTCTCAGAACCCTTCATCTCCATAACAAAACAACAACAAAAGACTTTAAATAATTTAGCAATCAATATTAACCATGATAAAACATCTAACCCCAAAAAAAGTCAATCTACAAGGCGTCAGCCGTTCTATAAGCGAAGCGTTCTACAAGCGAAGCGTTCTACAAGCGAAGCGTTCTAACAAAATCCCTCAGGATTTGTTAGGCAACATCGCCATCCTAAAATTCCCAAAAAAAACTCTCTGGCTAACTAAATATCTAAAAGCAAGAAAATTTCTAAAACAAAACAAACAAGTAACAACCGTCCTCGAAAAAACACAAGGCTTCTCCGGGAAACTAAGAACCCAAAAAACAAAACACCTCGCCGGCATCAAAACAAAACAAGCAACCTACAAAGAGAACAACTGCATCTTCAAATTCGACGTCGACAAATCCTACTTCTCCACAAGACTTTCAAATGAAAGAAAAATCACAGCCGACGAAGTAACAAAAATCTTCAAATCGAAAAGCGAAAAGCGAAAAGCGAAAAGCGCGAAAAGAATTAATTTTAATATTCTAATTCTTTTCGCCGGTATCGCCCCCTACCCAATCATCATCGCCAAACATCTGCGACAAGCGACAAGCGACAAGCGACAAGCGAATTTCCACATCTACGCCAACGAACTAAACAAGCAAGCAAACCAAGAAGCACAAAAAAACATCATCCTAAACAAACTCCAAAAATACATAACCATAATCCCAGGCGACGCAAAAAATTTACCAAGTCAACTCAGAGCGAAGCGCACTGATAAATTCGACATCATCCTAATGCCAAGACCAAATTTGTCCGACACCTTCCTAAAAACCGCCCTCAAACTCTCAAAAAAAGGCACAACAATATTCTACCACGGATTCGGAACAAAACAAGAAATCTTAGACGAAATCAAAAAAGACACCAAAAACAAAATAAAAAAAATAAAAATTCGAAAAGCCGGTGACATCGGACCATACAAATACCGATGGCAAGCTCAATTCAAAATTAAATAACTAATTCAATCCAGAAAAATACTTAACGTTAAGGTATCTCCCATCGCAGGCCCTAATATTAATTTTTGCGAAAGGCCCAATATCCTCACGAGTAAAACTTTTTGCCTCATGGACTTCAATAGCCAATCCCCCTCGAGAAAAAGAATCTCTGTAACTAGGATCATCCCATAGCCTCACATTTCTCACCCGCTTAAATCCTTGCCTTTCTAGAGAAGAAGAAACTTCAGAAGCAACCAAACAAGACTTATCATACTCCGAGAGAATCGCACTTACAACAGTTTCAACTTCCGCATCAAAATCATCAAATTCCGTACAACGTACATAGGGCACTTCTCCACTATCTCTATCAACTTCCATACAAATAAATCAAAAATCCCCTTTATAAATTTAATTGCTCCACAGACACCTTACGCCCAACCAAATAATCCACAACAAAACTAACCTGAACAACCTCGCCTCCAATCATCTCCTTCAAATCCTCGCCACCAACCTCAACGCCAAACTCCTCACCAACACAAGTAGTAAGCTTCAACCCATCCAAAGAATCACCAATAGAAAAACATTTCTCAGACAAACCCTCAACCAACCCCTCCTCAATCAAAACCTCATAAACCCTCTTCTCTATCCTCGCCCTATACAACTTATCCTCCATCACAACCCAACATCAGAATCATTTATAAAATTATTATACTACAATTTCTCATCACTCTTCTTGATACTTGTCGGCGCCTCGCCCCCATGCCAAGTAAACCGCGGCCGAACCCTCATCGGATAAATCCTCTCAGAATTATCATCCAAAATAATAGCCGACCCTTTTAACCGAGGCAACCCATTCAACTTCTCACTAATCGAACTATAAAGATAAGATTGCGTAATATCATTCAGCGCCTCGACATCCAACTTCGCCGTCACCCTATGAGAAATCACAATATCAGCCTGAGTCATCGCATCACTATGAATCTTCCCCGGTTGCTGCGTCGCCAAAACCATCGAAATCCCCGGCTGCCTCCCCTCTCTTAATAACTGAACCAAAGCATCCGTCGCGGGCGTCCGTCCATCACTCGGCAAAAACTCATGCGCCTCGTCGACGAAAATCCAAACTAACGGCATCTCCCGTCGAACCACATATCTCATATAATCAACTCCATGCTGCACCGCCTGAATCTCCTCACTCTTCCTCGCCACCATCCTCTCATCAAAAATTTTCTTAGAAACCAAACCAATAATCAAAGCCCTCACATTAAACGACCCCAAAGAAGCATACATCGACAAATCAATAATCGTCGTCTTGCCAGCAGAAACCAATTCCCTAACATCTGTCCCTTTCTCCTCGTCAAAAACCTTCCAAGTCCTCGCCGCATCAAACAAAGCCATCGCAGAATTCTTAACCTCCTGTGAAACATTCTCTGCCAGCTTAATCAAATCATAAATATCATCAAATCCAAAATGCGACACGCGACCAGCAACGAGCGACTCGCGAAGTTGGCCAACCACAGACTCAATCAAAACAGCAATCGCATCTGTAAACTTCAACTCAAACAAAGTTACCCAATCCGTCGGCGCCAACTCACTAATCTTAATCGCAAACTCAGCATCAACATCAATTCCTTTATCCCGATACTCCTGATAATAACCAAACGGTGCAAAAACTTTCATCGGCACATTCTTCGCCTCCAACCCCCACTCATCCAACAAATCTCCGTCCTTCGCATTCTTATATTTCATTGTCCAAAAAATCCCCATCGTATCAAAAATCAGCGACGCAATATTCCCAGATTCCTCAACGCCCAAATCCGACAACGCCTCAGCCATCGTCCCAATCGTATAACTCTTCCCAGAACCCCTCTTCCCCGAAATCAAAACAACATGCGACCGCGCCACATCCATATAAATCGGATTAGAAAGAGAAGTATAATTCCCCATCGTTACAAAACTCTTCCCAATAAAAGCCAACCCTCTCTTCCTAAACAACTTCCTGTCCCCTTCGTCCCTTCCAACAACAATATCAAACGGCATATAGTAAAAACAAAAACGAAACTAATAAACCTTATCCCTTCTCCCAAACAAACAATCTAACCCTCTTTGGGTTATACTTCGCGCTACTCCCATCCCCCAAATCCGCCGAAACAACAATCTCCTCGACAAAAACATCCTTATCCTTAATCTCAGCAACAACTCCTACGTCATCAATCTTACAAAAATCACTAACATCACCAAGCCCACAAATCCGAAGATAATATCCAAACGCATCAGGAACCTTCTCTCCAACAAACAAACTAACCATCTCCTCATTATTATTCAAAACCATTAGTCTCAACTCACCACTCGCAGAAATATCCATCAAAATCTGCTTCTGCAAACTTTGAAAATAATCCACCGGACCACCTCCTCTATCAACCTGCTTCGCATAAGCAACAACCAAAACGCCAGCCACAATCATCACCGCAATCGTCGCCTCCAAAATCCGAATCCAACCTCTCTTATTCCTCATCTTAATAAAACACCAACTTCATTTATATAATTATCTCAACTCAATTCTAAATCTTCAACCAACCCCCGCGCTACGCGCAGGGCGGCAAAGCCGCCAAAGATATGAGAGCGAAGCTCTCCAATTTCCCCTTCTCCAATTTCCCCTTCTCCAAATTGCCCCAATCTACAAGCAAAATCAAAAATTTTACGTTCTACAAACCAAAGACATTCTACTAAAAAACTTTGCCTTCTGTCTACAAGCTAAGCGTTCTAACCTACCAAATTTTAAAACTAAACCTCTCGTTAATCACCGTCCCATTCGCATACAAAACCTCAACAACATAATCTCTTACAACAATCTCAACCGAATCAGGAATACCATTCTGCGGTTCCATCTTCACCGCCGTCAAAGTCTCAGGGACAATCGCAAAATCAAAAACATCCGGCACTCTCAAATCATCCTTAACCCCTTCATAATCAACATAATACTCACTCGCCATACTCACCAAAGCACCATAAAAAATAACTCTCCTCTCGTCAATACTTCCCAACTCATAATCATTCAAAACCTCACACCCACTAATCCCATCATCACTAAACTCCGGAGAAATAGCAACCCTAAAAAAATTATCCCCAACATCAAGATTCAAGTCGCCATCAAGCCCAGAATCAATATCCGAACCACCTAAATTCGTCACATAACTATCTCCAGTCCCCAACCCATAAACAAAAATCCTCCCCGGCAAACTAACATTAAAACAACTTCCCGACCCACTATAATTCGTCTTCAAAAAAACATTCGACAAATTCGTATAAACTTCTTCCTCAAAAGAATCATAAAGCCCAGAAACAACAGCTCCAGAAATCCGCACACTACTATTCGTCCGAAGAACCACAAAAAGAAAAAACACAAACCCCACAAAAAAAACAAAAGATACTATCATTTCAAAATGTCCCGAACCCCTCTTCTCAATAAACCTAATCATCCAAACAAAACACCCACATCATTTATATAATTATCCCACAAAGAAAAATCACCTTACCCACATTACCCCACTTCTATGCGCATTATCCTCCACCCCATCCCAATTCACAATAAGATTTCCACAATCAGCGCTAATACCAAAACCAGAATGGCAAGGACCATATGCCCATAAGGTAGTACATTGACTAGAACTTCTAAAGGGTCCAGCGCCACTACCACATCCACTAATATAGGGCACAGTTATATTATTTAAAGAATCTAAACTAATACCATTTGTTTGTTTATATCCTTCCACTGCTGTTGGCACATTATTATTAAAATCATTAACATAACTATTATTCCACTGGTGATAATAAACATCGTCAAAAATATCATAAGTAATTCTAGTAATATAAGACCCTCCATTTACTTTTCCAATTGCAATGAGATGTTCATGGGACAGCTTTGCCACACTCTCTTGCGTCGGCGACAATAAAGTTCCAACAGAATCTAATGACCTATGAGTTATTTCTCCTGCCAGTGCTCTAATAACCAACGTCCACCCTCCCCCGTCTGTCGTCATATCACAGTAGACCAAAAAAGAATTTCCATTCAAAGAAATCTCATACATTCCATCCCCGAAAGAAAGCCCTTTATTAAGAATATCCAAACAAGAACTCCCCCCTCCGCCATACTCCATCCCCAGCCCATAAACAACCAACGGCACTTCCCTAATCGTCCCCGTCGGCAAATCAACGCTCGA
>CAZUXN010000024.1:0-8053 GCA_964624735.1 Candidatus Woesearchaeota archaeon
GGTGGGGGGATACGGCGCGAAGCGCCGAGGTGTTCGGTGTTCGGTTGTCGCTGGTCGGTGCGTGGTTGGGAAGGTTTTTATAGTTTAAATTTGTGGTTTTGAGATGAAGGGGATTTTTCGTTTGTATGTTTCGCGTAAGGGATTTGGTTGGGCATTATTTTTTATGGTTGTTACGTTTGTTTTGGTTTATTGTGGAGTAAGAGATAAAGATACTTTTGTTCTTGTTTTGTCTTTAGTTTCGGGGATTGTTGGACTTTATTTTACTAAAAAGAGTTGGGTTTCTTATAGACCAAATAAGCGTTTGTTGAAAAAGAAGTGAGTGGGGCCAGTGATGGGTTTTTATAGTTTGATTGGATTGTTGTTATATGGCTAAAGTTAAAATTTCAATTGGATTAGTTATGATAATCGTAGCAGTTGTTTTTGGAATTTATTTTACATATTATTCTGATTTGTCTACTGTTTCTATTATTCCTTCTGTAATTAAGGAAGTAGAAACTGAAAAAAATATAGAGTTATTTTTTTATGATTTGAAAGAAAATTGTGTAATTGATGGACTGGTATTTGTTGATAATTATTTTTTGGGTAAAACTAGTGGAGGAATTTTTTTGTTGAATGAGAGCGAGTATATGAATAATTTTTTTGATGATGTAGAAGTTTCTATATTTGGAAAGACAGATTATTGTTTTGGTAACGATGCAGGTTTATCTTTTAAAGAGGTTTGGGATGTTTCAAATTTAGATTATTATTTAGAAAATAATGAGGTAGTGTTTTTTGAAGCAGATGTGAATCCAAGATGGCCGGTTTATCCTGAAGAAATGCAGGGATTTGTTAGACCAGATGAAGTTAAGGAAAGATTATTAGAGATGGGTATAAATATGAATGATTCACAACTTGAAAATATTGAGAAAATTTTTGGGCATACTTATATGAATTGGGCGTCTGATAATAGCAAATTTAAACAGGCAGAATATTGGCAGACGCCTTCGGATTTTATTCGTAACAAAGGTGGGGATTGCGAGGATTGGGCTGTTTATTTTCTTTCTTTATTGAGAGAATATAATTCAAGTTTAGATTGTTATGCAGCTGTATGGTATACTCATATGAATGTTTTGTGTCAAGTAGACAATCTTTTTATTATTTTTGATCAAAATAAAGTCAGAAAGAATTTGGTTTTAGATGAAGAGTGGACACTTCAGGATAATCAAATTGCTGTTAGGAGTTGGAGAAATAATTATTTTAAAGAGTATGGAATTCCTCCAGATGAAAGAATATTGTATTATTTGTTTAATGAGAAAGAATATATTAGGTTTGAAAATGGTCAAGAAGATTTTATTGATTGGGTATTAGAAGTTTCAGGGGTAATTAATGTTTAGGTTATAAATTGGTTATGAAGAAAAAAATTATGGCGATTCCGAAAGAGTGCGATTGGTGCGACGACGAGACTTTTGCCGAGATAAAAAAGAAATTTAATAAGGATGGGGCGGTGTTGTCGCGGGAGGAGATAGAGAAAATAATTAGGGATGATAATTTGAAGTTGAAGCAGATTGTCAAAGAGAAATTTAATTAGTCTTTATGGATTTGGTCGCTCATAAAGAAGACCTTGTTTGATTCGACTTCGTGGATTTTTTCGTTTTTTTCGAATACTGCTGTTGCTTCTGGAAGTGAGAATTTTCCGACGACACCGACTTTTGAGTAGACAATGTATGTGAACAATCTTTCTTCGCCGGCGTTGAGGTCGCCGATGTTCCAATGGATTCGTCGGCTTGCTGCGTCGATTTTGTCTGGTTTGTTCATTCCGAATTTGTTGTAGATTTTTACGATTGCTGGAACTTTATCGATGAGAGTTACGTTTTCGACGTTCTTTTTTGCTTTGAGGGACAGGGTTATTTTTAGTGCGAATTCGTCGTGTTTTGTTCGGACGTGGTGGACAGATTTTTTGACTTCAATTTTTGTTTCAGTAAATCGTTTGAAACCGAAGAGTGCGAGTGCGACGACGATTATTATTAGGAATGGGAAAATATAATTTGTTTTGGCTTTGATTATAAATACTTCGGTTGGGTTTAGTTTTTGTTTTGTCCATGAGTATTCGATGGCGAATCCGTTTCTTTCTATCGTGTTTGGTTCTATGTTGAATGTCGTGAAGAGTCGAGAGAAAATGTTTTTTGTGATTTTGATTTGGACATTTTCTAATATATTCCCTGTGTTGATTTTTGTTATGGTTTGTGTTCGGATTAGAAGTCCGGATTTGTCTTCGGTTGTTGTTATTCCTTTTTTCTCGCCGAGATAAAGGTTTCCTTCAATTTTCTTTTCGCCGTTTTTGGTTTGGAAGATTGATTCGATGATGTAGACGCCGGCTTTTGTTTTTTTGAGTTTGTCGTCGCTGACGTTTATTGTGAATTCAAGTTTTTGGTTTGGTTTTAAATCGAATGTTTTTTTGGTGTTAAATAATATTGATGAAAATTTTGCCGAGAGGTTTTTGAGAGTTGTTGCTTCAAGGTTTTTGACGTAGAATTTTATTTCGTCTGATGTTGGGTCAATTGTATCGGAGCTGATTTCGATTACGTCTTCGAGGTTTAGGATTTTTGCCGTGAATTTTTTGCTGGTTTTTTCGAAGCCGCGGTGGTTTAGTGTGTATGTGAATGTGTAATAGCCTTGGATGTCGAGATTTTCTGTTGGGGATATTGTGAATGTTTTTGTGAATGGGTTGGTTGATATCGTGAATGTTTCCGAAGGTTTGATTGAGATGTCGGCGAGGGTGTAGATGTTGTATGTTCCTGGTGTTGCGTTTGTGATTGTTAGGGTGAGGTCGATTGAGGATTCAATTTCTGGTATGAGGACGTTTGAGTTGTATTCGGCTGAGATATTTAATGCTGATGTGAGACTGAGTGAGAATAGTATTGCGATTAAGAATAGTGGTAGTTTCATGATGTAGAGAATTTTGATTATTTTATAAGCATTATTGTGGTGGAGTTATTTGGCTGGGATTCTTAGGAATGCTTTTATGTCTTTTATCATGTCTTTTAGTTCGTCTTCGAGGTCGTCTTCGTATTCGTCGATGCTTTCTCTTATGATATATTTTTCATAGATTCCGCGGAGAAATTTCCAGAGTGGCTTGTCTTCCCATCGTTTTTCGTAGTCTTTGATAATACTTGCCTTGAATTCTATTTCGATTTCGCCTTTATTTGTGTTGACTTTTTTGCCGTCGACTTCAACTTCAGCGTCTTTCATTCCGAGGATGTGCCAACTCATTTCGATTTGGAATTTGAAGTAATCTGTAACTTTTTTACTGGCTGTCCATTTGATTATTATTTCTTTGCCATTGGATGACAGTTTTTCGTTGTAGAGGTCTTCTTTGAGTTTGTAGCCAGCGTCTTTTAAATTTGAGAATGCGAGGTTGTAAACTTCTTGGTATTTCCAGAATCCGGTTTGTTTTAGTTTTTCTTTGTATACCTCTTTTTTTTGTGACATTATGTTAGATACGCTTTGCTTTAGATACGCCTTCGGCTTTAGACACGCTTTGCTTTAGATACGCCTTCGGTTTTAGATTGACGGTGTTATTTAGTTTTTTCATTTTTATATGGAATGGTTAGGTTATTTTGATATATAAATGTTTTGAGGGAAAGCGAGGTTTGGAGAGGTTGGTGAGGATTTCGATTACTGTCGCAATCGATAGATTATCTTTTGTTGTAGCAGGTGTCGCAGAGCCATTGGGCTTCACGCTTCGCGTGCTGGTCGCTCTTCGCTATTCGCTGGTCGGGTAGATTTAGTAAAATTTATCTTTTGTTGTAGCAGGTGTCGCAGAGCCATTGGGCTTCGTCGTGGTATAGGATTTCGTATTCGCCGCATTCTTCACAGATGCCTTGTTTTCTTTGGGCGGCGATGTTGCTTCGGTTTAGTTTTTCAGTTTCTTCTTTGATTTTTATTGTTTCGGCGATGACCTGGAAAAGTCCTGGGTCTATTCTGAGGATGTCGTTGGTTGTGAGGAATCCGATTAGTTTGCCATTTTCTACGACGGGGAGTCTTCGGATTTTTTTCTTTTTGAATTTTTTTAAGGCGTCTGTGATATCGGCGGATGGTTTGATTGTGATGACTTTTCGTTTCATAAGGTCTTTTGCTAATATGTTTTTCAAGTCTTTTTTGGATTTTTTAACTATTGCCCAGAGGATGTCTTTTTCTGTGAGAATTCCTTTGAGTTTGTCTCCGTCTTTTATAATTAGACTTCCGACTCTTTTTTTGACCATTGTTTTGGCGCATTGTCTGAGGTCTGTTTCTGGGGCGACGTGGACGAAGTTCCGTGTCATTAGGTCGCCGACTTTTACTCCTGTGTCCATTTTAGCTTTTAGCTTTTAGCTATTAGCTGTTAGATATAGATGTTTATATAGTTTGGTTAGTATTTTTGGATGACACTGGAGTATAATAATTTTTATAAGGGGGATTGTGGGGATTGTTTATATGGGAGAACAGTTGTTGCTTGATTTTATGAACGAGAGGGTGATGGGGGTGATTTCTTTGGGTTATAGAGGTGGACAAGATGAACATTTGGGTGGGTTTTGTGAGCCATTAGTTATTAAATATGGAAAAGGTCCGGATGATTTTATTTTGTGCCAGATGTATCAAACTGATTTTGAAGAGGAGGGAGTGAGAAATAATTATTTGAGAATAAGGTTTCATAGTTTGGAAGAAATGATGCGAAATTGGAAAGATGATTTTTATTCTTTGGTTATAGATGAAAACAGATGGGAGAAGACGGATTCTGTTTGTGGTTATGATGTTGATGCTGGGGATTTTAATCTTAGATTGAGAAAAGAAAGTGCGTAGTAGAGTATAATAATTTTTATAAGGGGGGTTTATGATTTTGCTGTATGGTAGAAAATGTTGGGTCGGAGGACGCGCAGAGGATTTTGGGTAGAGATGCGCAGAGGAATAATATTTTGGCGGCGCGAGTTGTGGCTGAGACGGTGAAGACGACGCTGGGGCCGAAGGGGATGGACAAGATGTTGGTTGACCGGGCGGGGAATATTATTGTGACGAATGATGGGGTGACGATTTTGGATGAGATGGATATTGAGCATCCGGCGGCGAAGATGGTTGTAGAGATTGCGAAGACGCAGGATAGTGAGGTTGGGGATGGGACGACGACGGCGGTGATGTTGGCTGGGAAATTTTTGGAGAACGGGGAGAAGTTGTTGGATATGAAGATTCATCCGACGGTTATTACACGGGGTTATCGGTGGGCGGAGGAAAAGGCGCAGGAGATTTTGAAGGAGTTGGCTTTTGAGATTAGTTCGAAGGATGACTTAATTAAGGTTGCACAGACGGCGATGACAGGTAAGGGTGTTGAATATTTGAGGGAGAAGTTTGCGGAGATTGTTGTTGATGCGATTGATGTCGTCGCTGAGGGGAAGAAAGTCGATTTGAGTAACATTAGGATTGAAAAGCGGAATGGTGGGGCGATTGAAGATAGTGAATTAATTTGTGGGATTGTTTTGGACAAGGAACGGGTTTCGATGGATATGCCTGTGCGTGTTGATGAAGCGAGGATTGTTTTGATTGAAGAGGCGTTGGAAGTTAAGAGTCCGGAGATGGAGGCTAAGATTGCGGTGTCGACGCCAGAGCAGTTGCAGAGTTTTTTGAATCAGGAGGATTTTGTTTTGAAAGAGAAGGTTGAGATGATTAAGGCGTCTGGGGCGAATGTTGTTTTTGTGCAGAAGGGCGTTGATGAATTGGTGCAGTATTATTTGGTGAAGGCCGGGGTTTATGTTGCTCGTCGGGTTGCGAAGTCGGATATGCAGAGTTTAGCGAAGGCGACTGGTGGGAGGATTGTTTCGAAGTTGAGCGAGTTAAAGAGAGAGGATTTGGGTTTTGCTGAGTATGTCGAGGAGAGACGGAGCGGTGAGGAAGGGATGACTTATGTTATGGGTTGTAAGAATCCGAGGGCGTTGACGATTTTGATTCGGGGTGGGACAGAGCATATTGTCGACGAGGTTGAGCGGGCGGTTCGAGATGCTCTTGGGGATGTTGCGGCGGTTGTGAAAGATTCGAAGGTTGTTGCTGGTGGAGGGGCAGTCGAGATTGAGTTGGCGAAGAGGTTGAGTGAGTTTGCTTCTGGGTTGAAGGGACGCGAGAGGTTGGCGGTTGATGAGTTTGCTTCGGCTTTGGAGTTTGTGCCGACGACTTTGGCTGAAAATGCGGGGATGGATCCGATTGATGTTCTGACTGAGTTGAGGGCGATGCATGATGCGGGGAATAAGGACTATGGTTTGAATTTATTTAATGGGAGTATTGAGGATAATATAGAGAATGGGATTGTTGAGCCGTTGAAGGTTAAGACTCAGGCGATTGCTTCGGCTGCTGAGGTTGCGATTATGATTTTGAGGATTGATGATGTGATTGCTTCGCGTCGGAGTGAGGGGAAGGGTTTGAAGGGTGTTGGTGGGATGGGCGGGTATGAATAAGTAACTGCGTTACTCAAGGTGTTAGGTTTTAGATATTAGATATTAGGGGTTTAATCTTGTTTGGAAGAATTTATAATCTTGTTTTTGTTTTTTTGATGATGGAGTTGGGGGAGGTTTGGAAATTTCTTGAGGGGTTGAGTTAGGATAGGATTGTTTTTGATGCGCATTTTTATCGACGTTGTCGAAGGAGACTAATTGACGAAGGGATGGTTCGGAGTTTTTTATTTAGGTTGGATAGGTTGGAGAAAATTGAGAGAGGAAGTGAGGGTAGGTTTAAACTTTGGTTTAAGATGAGTGGGAAATATTCTTTGGTTTTAATTGTGGAGATTTTAGTCTCGGAAGGTTTAAAAGTTGTGAGCGCTTGGAATAGTAATAAGAAATGGCAAGGGCAATTAAAGTGATTGATTATGATTTTGAGAATGATGATTTGTTTGTGTCTGATGGGAGTCGGGTTAAGTCGTCGTTGGATGTCGGGGATTTTGTTTTGGATGTTAGTCATGAGAATTTGATTTGTGGAATTGAGGTTATGGATGCGAGTGAGAATTTAGGGATTAAGAAGGAGTTTTTGAAAAATATTGAGAGTATGAAAATGTCTGTTACTTATAAGACGAATAATGTTTATGTCCTGCTTATGATTGGTTTTGGCGAGGGTGGGAGGGATGTTAATATTCAGGTTCCGTTGACGCTTAGTTTAGGACACAAGGTTCCACAGAAAGAAGTTTTGGTTTATGGTTAGGTTTAGATTTTTATTTTTCTAATAATTTTGCTTTTTATGAATTCGCCTTTTTCATTGAGGTATTGTTCGAGTTCTAGGAGGGTGAAGTGGGGTTGTTTTGCGATTTCGAAGTGTTCTTTCGCGGCGGTGAGGTTGTTTTTTTGGTTATAGTATTCTTGCTCGGTCATCCAGAAGTTTTCGCCTTTTGATGTTGAGGGGGTTAAGTCGCCTTGAATATTATTGATGAGGAAGACGTTGAGGATGTGGTGGAGGAAAAGTTTGTCTTGTTTGAAAGTTTTTGTGTCGACGATTCCTTTGAAGTGGAGGTTGCCCGTCATGCCGGTGTCTTTTAGTAGTTTCTTTTTTGCTGTTTCAAATATTGATTCGCCTTTTCTGATTCTTGCTCCGATTGGGATGATGACGTCGAGAAGTGGGCGCTTTGTTCTTTTTTGGACTACGAATTTGCCGTCGCGGAATGGGAGGAGGAAGACGTCTTGGATTGGTTGTTTGAGTTGACCTTTGTCTTCGAGATAACAGAGTTTTTCTTCGCCTTTGTCTGTCATGAAATAGAAGTCGTCTTTTTTTTCAAGGAGATTTTCAGAGATGAGTTTTTTGAGATGATATGAGAGTTTGTTTGAGGGGATTTCTTCTTTGAGGTCGTTGAATTTTAGTTTCTTGAATCTGCTGAATTTTTTTAGGATTTTGTCTTCCATAATTATTTATAGAGAAGTTATATTTAAATGTGTAAGTCAAATGTTTTGAGTTGATG
The DNA here is from genome assembly GCA_964624735.1 of Candidatus Woesearchaeota archaeon. Taxonomy (GTDB): domain Archaea; phylum Nanobdellota; class Nanobdellia; order Pacearchaeales; family GW2011-AR1; genus JAGVXH01. The sequence continues at coordinate 7,940 of CAZUXN010000024.1, forward strand.
CGGAATCCTATTCGCAAAATGCATTTCACAACAAGATTATTTTTGTATGTGTTGTTCAAAGCGTTTTGCTCAAATCGAACAGTTCGATTCTTAAATAAATGCGGAATACGAGAA
>CAZUXN010000025.1:0-8034 GCA_964624735.1 Candidatus Woesearchaeota archaeon
GTGTAAACGAGGTGTTCTGCCATTAGACTACGGGACCGATGAATATAGAGGGTTATTTTGCTTTTAAAACTTATTGAGTAGAGTATAATAATTCTTAAATAGGAGTTTTGGGTTGGTTGGGGATGGGATTTAAGGTTGAGAAGTATGAGGCTAATCGGCGGTTTGGGGAGATTGTGGAGAAGTATGGTAGTGTTGTTGATGCGGTCAAGAGTGGATTGGATTGTTCTGGGAGAGGAAGGGGAACTTTGTGGAGCGTAGAGATTATTGAAGGAGAGTTTTTTGTCAATATTGTTCAGAGATATTGTGGACGCGTGATTGTTGGAGTTGATGCTGAGATGGTGTATTTAGATGGGGTTTCTCGTTCGTGCTTGGCGCCGGTTAGAAGAGTGCTTAATGCTTCGGGATTAAAGAGAAGGATTGAGTGATTATTTTTTCTTTTCGGCGAGTTTTCTTTCGATGATGACTAGGGCAATTAGGATTCCGACTGCGGCGATGAAGATTAGGGCGAGTGGGAGTTTTGTTAGTGATGCTGGTCGGTCTTCGAGGGATGTTGGGTCGTCGGCTCCTGCGAATCCTGTGTAGCCAAGGAGGTCTTTGTCTACTGCTCCGATGACGTTTCCTGTTCCGAAGAGTTGAACGTTTTCTTTTTTGATTGAGGTTTCGCCGTCTGTGACTTGGATGTTGTATGCCCCTTTTGGTGAAATTAGTTTTAGTATTTTTTCGTTGCCTGGTCTTATGTTTTGTTTATAGGAGTTTGTGTTGGTGCCTATTGTTATTTGGATTGTTTTCGTGTAGTCTACGTTTCCGGTGTTTCGGATTATTAGTTCGTCGTCTTCAATTAGGAATTCGACTTCTGGATTTTCGTTGATTGTGAATGTTCGTTTAACTTGTGAATCTTGGTAGTTTGCTGTGATTGTCCAGATTCCGCTTGCGAATTTTTTTTCGATTTTGAATGTTATTTTCTCGTTTGAGTTTGTTTGGTTTGTGATTTTTATTTTTTCGAGGGCGTCGGTGATTTCGTATGTGATTTCTTTTGAGATTGGGTTGCCGTTTTCGAGTAGGATTATTTTGAATGTTGCTTCTTCGCCTGGGTTGTAGCGGGTGGTTTTGAGTCCGGAGATGTCGATTGAGAATTCGGCGGATGCGATTGAGACGAACAGTAGAAGACAGAAGACAGATAACAGATGACAGAGGTTTCTCATGTTGGGTTTAGTTTGGAATTCTATTTAAAGTTATTGGTGATAAGTTTTATATAGTATTGATATTATTAAGTGAAATGAGAGATAGGAAATTTTGGGTGATGGCGATGGGGATATTTGTCGTCGGTGTTTTTGTTTTCTCGTTGGTGAATGTTGGTTTGCGTTTTACGGGGTTTGTTGTGTTTGAAAATTCGGGTTCGGGTTTTGATGACGGTGTTTATGATAATATTTTTTACAATGGGAGCGGGGTTGTTTTGGCTGGGGCAAATTTGAGCGGGAGTTATGTTAGCGAGGTTTTTGATGCGGGTGGCGAGGCGGTTTGGAATAATTTGAGTTGGGTTGGGAGTGAGCCGAGTGTTGAGTTTTTGTATGCGGTCGACGGGGGTGGAGATGTTTATAAGTCAAGTGATTATGGAATTAATTGGATTTTAACTAAAGATGGTTATGGAAGAGGGAGCGCGACACAGGGAATGTTTTCAGACGATATTTATTTGTATATTATTGTTGGAGGGGCGAGGGAAGTTTGGCGTTCGACGGATGGGGAGAATTGGGCGGTTGTAAATAATAGTTTTAATAGAGATTTAGAAGAAGGGGAGGTTGATTCAAATAATAAATTATATGCTATTGGAGGGGATGGAACAGTATGGCAATCAACAGATTTTGGTGTTTCTTGGAATGTTAAAGGAGATTTTAATGATGGTGCAACTAATGATGCAAAAGGAAGCTGTATTGATTCTAATGATAATTTTTATATAACAGATGGAAGTAAAGGTGTTTTTGTTTCTTCTAATGAAGGTGTGACTTGGACAGAACAAGTTGATGATTATGGCGATGGAGCCGGGAGTGATATTGCTTGTCTTGGAACTGATTTGTATATTATAAAAGATAAACATGTTTGGGAATCAACAGATTCAGGGATTTCGTGGACTGAAATGAATGATGATGCTTTTGATAATAATGGTTTAAGAATGGATTCTTTTGATGGGATTTTGTATGTTTTAGATACGAAGGGAAAGTTTTATAATTCTTCGGATGGGGTGACTTGGACTCAAATAGGAGATATGAATCCTGGAGATAATAATCCAAAAGGATTAACTAGTTTTGTTCAATCAACTTCGTTGAGTTATTATGTTAGGAGTTGCGATGATGTTTGTTCTGGAGAGAGTTGGGTTGAGTTGGTTCAGGATTTGAGCGTTGGAGATAATCGGTATTTTCAGTATATGGTTAATTTTACAAGTCCTGATTCTTCTGTGAGCCCTGTTTTGGAGAGTGTTAGTATTGATTATGATTTGGTGAATACTGCTCCGTTGGTAAATATTGTTTCTCCGCAGGAAGGTGCGACGTATGGCAGTAATGAGAGTTTAGATTTAGAGTATAATGTTTTTGATGATGGCGAGAGTTTGACTTGCTGGTATAATGTTGATGGTGGAGTGAATGTTAGTTTGGTTGGGTGTGAGAATGGGACATTTGATGTCGGTGGGGATGGGAATTATGTTTTGAATGTTTATGTGAATGATAGTTTGGGGCTTGAGGCGAGTGATAGTGTTAGTTTTAGCGTCGCTGTTGGTGCGCCTACAATTAGTTTAGGTTCTCCTGTTGGCGGGGGTTACCTTAATAGTGGAGAAAATATTCGATTTAGTTATACCCCGATTGATATTGATTTGGAGAGTTGTGAGTTGTGGGGAGATTTTGATGGCGGGTTTGGATTAAATCAAATAAATGTTTCGCCGACGAACGGAGTTGTTAATAGTTTTTATTTGAATTTGAGTGATGGGGATTATTTTTGGAATGTGAGGTGCAATGATAGCGTCGGGAATTTTGCTTTTGATGGGAATAGGAGTTTTCATGTTGATAGTGTTAGTCCTAATGTTAGTTTGAGTCAGCCGGTCGGGAAGAAGACGAGCAGGACTGTTTTTTCGAGCTGGGTTGTTTCTGATGCTTCGCCGGTGAGTTGCAAATATAATGTTTATCGGGGCGAGAGTGTTGAGGTTGCGAATAGTTCTGTTAATTGTTCCAATGGTTCTGTTAACTTTGAGGTTACTGTCGACGCTGATTTTGTTTTTAATTTTTATGTTAGTGATTCTGCGGGGAATAGTAATTTTATGAATTTGAGTTTTAGTGTTGATAGTTCTGTTCCTGTGGTTGTTCCTTCTTCTGGTGGGGGTTCTGGTGGGGGAGGCGGGGGTTATTTTGTTAATTCGCTTGCGAGATTGCAGATTGATGAGATTAATGTGATTGTTTCGCGAGGAGAGGAGAAGAGTATTTTGGTTGGAGTTAAAAATATTGGGAGTACTTCGGTAAACAAGTGTAGGTTGGTTGGAGGAGATTTTATTGTGTCTAATAATGTTTTTAATATTGGCGCGGGAGAGATTGTTGATTTTAGTTTTGTTCTTCGGGCGTTGGATGGGGTTGAGAATTTGGAATTGAAAGTGAAGTGTTTGGATAATATTAGTGGGGTTGTTCCTTTGAGCGTCGAGGTTTTGAAGCCGAGTTTGGATGTTAGTATTGAGGGGATAAAGTTTAATTCTGTTGGTAAGTTGGTTATTGATTATAGCGTCGGTGTCGGTGAGGATTATAATGGGGTTTTGTTTTTTAGGATTTTGAATTCTAAGGGAGACATTGTGACTGAAATTAGTGAAAGAGTTGATTTGGCTGTTGGTGAATTTTACAAGGGTCCGGTTGTTTTTGATCTTGGTGATATTGAAAAGGATATGTTAAGAATTTCGGTTTTTGATGGTGAAGTTAAACTTACTGAGGAAGATTTTATTTATAGTGGGAGGGGTGTGACAGGATTTGCTTCTTTGGGTTTGAGTAGTGATTTTTTTTATATAGGAATTATCTTTGTTGTGTTTTTGGTTTTGGCGGGGTTGTTGATTAGGCGAATTTGGAAATTGAAGAAAGGCGGAAAGAGTAAACATTAGTTTTATAAATATCAAAGATATGATTTTCTATGAAAAAGGAATTTAGTATGTTAGTGTTGTTTGTTTTTTTGTTGTCGTTTGTCGTCGCTGTTGAGCTGACTATTATTGATGAGCCGGGTTCTTTTTCTGGGGCTATTCTTAAAGTAAGGGCTTCTGGTTCGTCTGGGGAGTATGGAGATAAGATTTATCCTTCTGAAAATTATTGTGATGCTGGTGTTTTGAAGTTTGATATTGAGACTTCTCTTTCTAAGGGGGATTTGTCGATTGTGTTTACGAAAGATAGTGAGCCTGTTGATGAGTTTGAAGATGGGCCTTTTGATTTTAGTAATGATACTCTTTTGATTGATTTGAGAGAGCCGATTGAGGTGGAAGTTGTTAGCGGGTTTGTTAATAGTTCTGATAAGGAATCTATTAATGTGACGGAAGAAGTTGAAGATGAATTTTCCGGGAATGATTCTGGGGTGACCGGAAATTCTATATTTGATGTTGGCGTTAATTTCAGATATTATTTTATGGGAGTTTTTGTTTTTCTTGGCGTTTTTGTTTTGTTGTTTTTCTTGATTAGGATGGCTTACAAGAGTGGTGCGGAATCTGAGTTAAAGTCTCTTGGTAGGATGAAGCTTGATGAGAAGCTTGATAAACTCGAAGGATAATTTTCGGTAGATATTTAATGTTGATTTTGTTTCTTGGTTGATGGTAAGGGTGCGTTATAGTTTTGGGTCGCGGCATACTGGGAGGATTGGGAATATTAAGAAGCAGAGAGGGAAGTATCCGGATGTGATGCGGAAGGTCGTGAGGATTTCGGATATTGTTTTGGAAATTTTGGATGCGAGGTTTGTCGACGAGATGAGGAATGCGGAGGTTGAGGAGGATGTTCTAAAGAATGGGAAGGTTTTGGTTTATGTTTTGAATAAGGTGGATTTGGTTTCAAGGAGGGATATTGAGAAGAGGTTGGCGAAGGATGTGAAGCCTTTTGTTTTTATTTCGGCGACGAAGGGAATTGGGTTGGCGAAGTTGAAAGCGCGGATTAAGATGGAATCTAAAAAGATTTTGAAAGTTGGAGATAGAAAGAGAGTGCATGTTGGGGTGATTGGGTATCCGAATGCGGGGAAGAGTTCAGTGATTAACATGATTACGAAGCGTGGGGTTGCGAGTGTTGGGAAGCAGGCGGGGTTTACGAAGGGGACGCAGAAGATTCGGATGTCGGAGGGGATTTTGATTTTGGATACGCCGGGGGTGATTCCTAAGTCGGAGTATTCTAGCGGGGTTCGGAGTTTTGCTCGGGATGTTAAGGTTGGGGCGCGGACTTATTCGGATGTTAAGAATCCTGAAGATGCGGTTGCTTATTTAATGGTTAAGGAAATTAAACCACGGACGAGTACGGACGAGTACGGACGAGATTTTGAGGTGACAGATGATGGGAGGAAGATAGCTGAATTTTATGGGATTGGGGCCAATGGGAATGTTGATGGGTTTATTGAGGAGCTTGGGAAGAAGAAGGGGTTTTTGGGGAAGGGTGGGGTGGTTGATGTTGATAGGACAGCGAGGTTGATTTTGAGAGATTGGCAAGAGGGGAGGATAGGTGTTAGGTGTTAGGGGTTAGGTGTTAGGGTTTGTTGCGTGGTTTGTCTATGCTTATGAAGGTAAGTTTTAATTTTTGGTTGATTAAATAATATTAGATGATGAAAAACAAAAGAGGTGTGTCGTGCCGAGTTTTAGAGCGGATTCACACCTCTTCGATACAATTACGATTTAGATAGGGTGTTTTTGTTTATATAGAAATATGAAGTTGGATGTATTATTTGAGATTGTAATTTTGTTTATAAGGGGTTTGACTTTGGAGTGGTATTGGTTGGTTTTGGGTGATTGATGAATAAGATAATTAAATGTTGTTATTTAGTGTAATAATTTTTATAAGGGATGGTGATTTTTGTTCAATGATGGATAATGGAGATAGAGATTATATGGATGTGAGTTATGTTCCGAGTAGAGAGAGGGGTCGGATTTGGGTTGATACTAGTGCGTTAAATTTTGTAGGAACTTCTCAAGAAAGAGAAGATAGCGAGGTTGCACGTCTTCAAACACAAAGGGCTAAAAGTTGTTTAAATTTTTTAAGAAATCGTGGTAGGATTGTTACAACGGCGGGAGTTTTTGGAGAGATTAGGGGTACAGTTAATCATTACAAAAATAGAAGGAGTGAAATTAGAAGAGATATATATCGTGGTAGACTGACTCAGAGGAAGGTTAGGGCAAGAAATATTAAGTCTTCCCCTTTGAGACAGACTTTGCGTAACAATAGAGATTATTTATTAACATATAGATCTCTTTATGGATTTTTGGAAAGGGAAACCGAAAAAAATTTTTTGGAAGGAATAAATAATTATGAGTTCTCTATTATGTGTGGTGATATTAATGCAACATTAGAGGGGAGGAAAGGTTCTTTTAGGTCGCATGAATTTCTTTGTGATTTTTTAGAAACAAAAGTAAGAAAAAGTTTTTCTGGGTTAGATTCTGAATTTTCCAGTATATGTAATATATGGTCGTATATTGTTTATCGGGACGATATTTCGAAGTTATCTTTTCAGGATAAAGAGCTTCTTGCTGCTTCTATTTATGCTGGAGATGGGTGTGGACTTTTTTCTGCTGACATACCTATGATTTTAACTTATCGCGAGGCTGTTAAACAATTTTCCTTGAGTGATTGTTTTGTTTGTGATGGGGTTAATTCTAGGACAGATTGGTTGGGAAGATAATGTGTTTTTGAGATAATAGAAAATAGATTATAGAAATTTGGAAAATCCCAATTTAGAGAACCTCTGGTTCTCAGATATAGGGTGGTTTTTCCTTGGTTGGGCGGTAGGTTTTTAATTCTGTTTTCCTTTTGTGTTGTATGGGATTTTGGCCGGTTGTTTTGAATGTTCTTCGGAATTCGGATGTTGTGTTGTTGTTAGTTGATGCGAGGATGCCGGAGGTTGGGCGGAATTCTGAGATTGTGAATAAGATTAAGGAAGGCAAGAAATTGATTTATGTTTTTAATAAGATTGATTTGGTTTCTAAGAAAGATATTGAGGAGTTGAGGTGGGAGTATCCGGATGGGTTTTTTGTTTCGTCGACTAAGAGAACAGGGGTTCAAAAACTTAAAAGATTTTTGGAAGAGCTCGCTTCGCGGAAAGGCTCGCTTCATAGAGAGGCTTGCTTCGCGGAGACTGGTGGGAAGAGTTATTCGCGAGGTGGTAGTTTGAGAGTTGGGATTGTTGGTTATCCTAATATTGGGAAATCGACTTTGATGAATTTGCTTGCTCCTGGTGCGAGGGCGAAGGTTAGTCGTGTTTCTGGGACGACTAGGAAGACGCAGTGGGTTCGGGTTGGGAGATTGAGAATTATGGATTCGCCTGGGGTGATTCCGTTTGGGGATTCTGGGACGAGGGCTGGGGTTATGAGTGGGAAGGATGCGCATAAGATTAAGAATCCGGAGAAGGTTGCGATTAGGATTATTGAGTTTTTAATAAAAAAAGATGTTGGGATTTTGAGGAGATGTTATGGGGTTGATGGTGATGATGCTTATGATGTGTTTGGGGCAATTGGGCGGAAGAAAGGGTATTTGGTTAAGGGCGGGGTTGTTGATGAGAATAGGACAGCGATTAAAGTGATTGATGATTGGCAGAAGGGGCGAATAAATTTTAGGTAAAACTTTATAAGGATAATTTGTTGATATATATTGCCCCTCATAGTTCAAAGTAACATCAAAGATGTTTCATGAGAACAATGAGTGTGGAGTCCCCTCATAGTTCAATGGTAGAACACGTGGCTGTAGAAGTGCGTTTGACTTGGTGCTGATGTGCCTTTGGATGATAATGTTTTAGTGCGTCGTTGCGGAACCCGCGATGTCCCAGTCCGATTCTGGGTGGGGGGAT
>CAZUXN010000026.1:0-7275 GCA_964624735.1 Candidatus Woesearchaeota archaeon
TAGAACGCTTCGCTTGTAGAACGGCTTCGCCTTGTAGACTGACTTGTGCTGCTTTATTTAATTTATTCATTTTGATTTTCTTCTGGTTTATTTTCTTCTTTTGGTTCTTCGGCTGGGGTTTCTGGAGTCGGTTTTTGTGGTTTTGTTTCGGCTTCGGCTTTTACTACTTCTTCGGCGGCTTTTTTTTCGGCTTCTTTTGTTGCTTTCTCGTCGGCTTCCATTTTTTTTCTGATTTTTTTTGGGATTGTTTCTATTTTGTTTTTTGCTTCTATATTGTCGTAGACTAGTGCTTCTACCATAAATATTTGTTTGCCGAAGTTTGTGTTTATTTTTTTGATTACCGTTAGAGTTGTGTCTTTTCCGATTACTGATTTTACTTCGTCTGCGGTTGGGGTTATTTCGTTTTTGATTTCTAATATTATTTCTTCTCTTTCTAAGAATGGGTTTTTTTCTTGTTTGATTATTTTGAATTCCATAAAGTTATTTGGATTTGATTGCGAATTCGCCTTCGGTGTTTATTTTCATGTTTTCTGCGAGTTCGGAATTTTTGGCGTCGAAGATATGGATTCTACCTTTGAATGTTTCAGATGCTGGGGTTTCACCACACTTAGGGCATTTGTCGCCGAAATAAATTGTTCTACAATTTAAGCATGATTTTTCTTTTTGTGCCACGTTAATTCGCTTTTCGTTTTTCGTTTTTCGCTGGTCGGTAGTTTAGTTTTTTCATTTTTTCTTTTCTTTTTTTATCGCTTTGGCTTCGAGGGCTGCGGCTTGTTTGTTTTGTTTGTCTGTTTTTTCTTTTTCGGCTTTAACCCATTCGATTTTTCCGAGGCCGGGTTGTCGCATTGTTAGTCCGATTTTTGGTTCTTCGCCTTTGTATGAGATTGCTACAATTCGCGCGATGCATTTGTCACCTTTGACTAGGTTTTTCTTTCCATCTTTTCCGGTTAAAACACCGGAGTCTGAGAATGATACGAAGTCGTCCATGGTTTGTGAGATGTGAATCATGCCTCGAATTGGACCGAGCAAGATAAATGCGCCGAAGTTTGTGATTTCTTCGATTGTGCCGTAAACGAGTTCTTGGAGTTCTGGCTTGAAGACGATTATCTTAAATGTTGATTCGTAGTATGCTGCGCCGTCGCCGGGGATTATGATTCCTTCTTTGACTTTAATTACGTCGAGAACTGCGACAACTGTGCCGATATCTTTGTCCTGGAAACCGGAGTAGGATTCTTCAAGTTGGGTTCGCACGGCTTCATCGGTGTCCATTCCGAACTTGTTCGGTTCTACTCTTATATGGTCTGTTACTAAAACTTCGTAGAACATAATGTTCATCCGTATTTTTTGTTTTTAAAGGTTGCGGATGAACAGTTCGCTTCGCTGTGAGTTCGGCTTCGCCTGTGAGTGTGGAACTTTGCTCCACGAGTTCGCAAATCATAGATTTGCTGTGAGAAAGGTTGCGCCGGTGGTGGTTATTGTGGTGGGAAAATATATAATGGTTGGGTTGTTGTTGCTTATATAAGAAAGAGGGGTGAGCTTGATGTTGGTTTGTTGTTGATGTTGATTGAGGCGGCGACGCTTTTGATTTGGGCATTGTTGAAGTCGTTTGGGATTATTAATACTCCTGTTTGGATTGAGATGATTCCGTATATCGCTGGCGGGATTTCGATATTTGGTGCGATTGTTTTTTTTGTTAATTTGTTTGCTGAGGTTAGGTATATTGGAAGTACTGTTAGGAAAATTGAAAGTATGAGGTATGATTTTATTGGGGTTAAGACTACTCAGAAGTTTTGTTTGGATGGGAAGTTGAAGGGAAGTCCTTATCTTAAATAATTTCTAAGTTCTTTTTGTTTCGTATTGCGAGGATTTTGTTTATCCCAGGGGCCGATTTGATAAACTAAAGTAATTCTATGTTATTCTTACCCCTTACTGTGAGGATTTTGTTTTTGACTCTTGATTTGAGGTTTTTGTCGAGGGTTGCTAGGACTATGTTTTTTCCGCGGAGGTAGTTGACGATTTTTGTGTCTACGTCGTCTGCTGTGTTTGAGAGTTTGACTACTTCTGTTCCGAGTTGTGTTACGATTTCGATTCCTATTGTTGCGGCGTTGCGTTCTTTGATTTTTATTTTACCTCCGAACCTCAGGCCTCTTAATTCTGTTAGGACTTCTTCTGGGACAATCCATTTGACTTCTTCGGTGGTTTGTCCATTCATGATTGTGTCGAAGTCTATTTTTTGTTTCGCGCAGGTTAGGATGAAATTGGTATCGAGCAATATCTTCATAATGAGAATAGTTTGAGAAGATTTATATAAGTTGGGATGTTGTTGTTTTTATGAAAGAGGTTGGGAATGTTCTTCGGATTTTGCGAGAGGCGAAGCGGTTTGTCGAGGGAGATAATGCGGCTGGGTTGAAGTCGTTGTCTAATCAGACGATTCATGCGGCGGCGATTTACCAGGATGGGGATAATGTTGTTGTTGCGGTTTTGGTTTATTCTTTGGGGAAAGTTTTGGAACGTGATAATTATCGGTCTATGGAAGGATGGGATTATTTTTATAAGACGGTGGTTCGGAATTTGGATTTGGCGATTAGGGCGTTGGGAAGGGGGGATGTTGAGAATGCTCGGGTTTGTTTGGGGCGGATTAGGAATTCGTTGAATGAGATTGATGGGGGTTTGGGGGATTATATTAAGGATGTTTTTCGGAAGGCGGAGATTAATAAGGCGTTTAAGTTGTATGAGCATGGTTTGTCGTCGGAGAAGACGGCGGAGTTATTGGGTGTGAGTCTTTGGGACATGGCGTCGTATATTGGGCAGTCTCATATTGGGGATGCTCATGCTTCGGTTAGTATGGATGTTAAGGAGAGGGTTGGGATTGCGGAGGGGGTGTTTGGATGACACTTACAATAGAAGTTTTGGCTACTGTTCTAGGTGTTATTACTGGGCTTGCTAATTTGCCGCAGATTATTAAAATTTTTAAGACTTGTAGCGCTAAGGATATTTCTATTATAACTAATTTAATTTTTATTCTTAGTTCGATTGTTTGGTTGATTTACGGATTTCAGTTAGATAGTTTTCCGCTTATTATTGCGAATATAATTTACATAATTACTTATGGGTTGATTGTTTTGGGCTGGGTTATTTATGGGAGGAGATTAAAATGAAATATTTGATTTTTGACGCAGGGCCGATAATTTCTTTGACAATGAATGGGATGTTGGGGGTGATTGAGAAGTTGAAGGGGGTTTTTGATGGGGAGTTTGTTTTGACGCCGGCGGTGAAGCGAGAGGTTGTTGATAGGCCGATGAAGATTAAGAGGTTTAAGTTGGAGGCTTTGCGGGTTAATGATATGATTGAGCGTGGTGTTTTTAAGATGTCTGGGGATATTGTGGGGCAGGGGAAGTTGGAGCGGGAGACGAAGCGGATTTTGAAGATTGCAAATGGGGTTTTGAGGACGACGCATGGGCGGAAGAAGATGGAGATTATTCAGAGTGGGGAAGCGTCGTGTTTGGCGTTTTCGAATTTATGTGAGGCGGAGAACGTGATTGTTGTTGATGAGAGGACGACGCGGATGTTGAGCGAGGCGCCGGAGGATTTAGAGAGGATGATGGAGAAGAAGTTGCATTTGCCGTTGGATGTGAATGTTTATTTGTTGAATGAATTGAAGGGTGTTAAATATATTCGGTCGGCGGAGTTATTGTATGTTGCGTGGAAAAAAAATCTTATTGGTATTAAGGACGGGAAAGATTTATTGGATGCGTTGTTGTATGGGGTGAAGTTTAAGGGATGTGCGATTTCGTCTGGGGAAATTGAGGAGATGAAAAAATTAGTTAACTAATTTTTAGTTAGTAGTTCTCTTCAGTGGAAGTAGGGCTTCGCCCGAGGATATATGGGTTAGGTTTAAAAATTGGGATTTCTAAGTTATTAGATTGGGTTCATAGTTTAATGGTAAAATATCCGGCTCCAGCCCGGAAGCTGCGGGTTCGATTCCTGCTGAGCCCATCCCAATACTTTTATAAATAAGGTCTTCCTAATTTTGTAATGGTGAAGAAAGTGGCGGAGGATGGCGATTCTGGGGATGTGAAAGTCAAGAAAAGTTCTGCGAAGAAGATGACAGCGAAGGAGCGTGAGGAGTTGTTGATTGAGAATTTTGTTGGATTGCAACATGCGATGACGAATATGTCGATAAAATTTGGGGCGTTGTCTGATAATATATCGAAGCTGTTGAGTGTTTTTGAGGAGGCGGCGAAGGGGTTTGTTTCGGGAGGGCGAGTTGATGATAAGGATATGCTGAGGAAGATTGATTCGTTGTTGGAGCAGAATAAGACGATTGCGAAGGGATTGGTTTTAATGGAGGGGAAATTGCGTGGGAGGTCGGATGCTTCGCAGGATGAAGGTAGAATGCAGATGACGGGTAATGTTGGAATGCCTTATTCGAGAGCTAGGCCGTTGCCGAGCATATGAGTTCTGAACAGATTTCTATTATAGCTGGACATCCTTTTGTTCAGAGATTTGTTTTGGCGATTTTGCAAAATAATAGAACAAAGAATTTAGTTCACGACGAGAAATATGTTATTCATGCGGATTTGGTGCCTAGGGTTTCGGAGAAAGTGATGGCGAGAAGCTTCGCTTCTCGAGACGATAGAAAACAAAAAACAGAAAATAATATCCCTGTTGTGCCACTCCGTGTTCCAGTTCGTAGAGTAATTCCTCAGAGGGTTATGATGCCAAAGCCGCAAATCGTGTTGCCGTTTGTTAATAGTATTGAATTAAGTCAAGATTATGGGAAAATTACGCCGTTGTTGAATGACGCTTCGGTTTCTACTATTGAATGTCAGGGCGATGGTAAGCCAATTATGATTATTCGAGCTGGGCAGAGACAACTGACGAGGATTGTGTTGAGTGCTAAAGAAATTAAAGATGTTTTGGAAAAGGTTTCTGATGCTGTTCATATTCCGATTTTAGAAGGTGTATTTCGTGCGACTGTTGATAATTTTTCTGTTAATGCTATTGTTTCTGAGATTATTGGTTCGCGGTTTGTGATTAAGAAACAGAATGCTTATTCTATGTTGGAAGAACGTGGAAATTAGTTTTTGAGATTGTAGGTAGTGGGTCGCTTCGCTTGTGGGAGGATAATTTTAAATAATCATTAAGTTCAAATTTATTATGGAAGACAAAATAACAAAAGAAAAACTTGAGCGGTATTTTGATTTGACTGAGCGGGGATTAACTGAGGTTAAGAGGAATATTATCGAGGGGAAAGAGGGCGAGGCTGAGGAGATTGTCGGGATGGTTGAGAATTATGTTTCGGACGCGCGGCACTTTGAGGGGAAGGGTGATTGGGTGAATGCTTTTGCAGCTTTGGCTTATGCGCATGGGTGGTTAGATTCTGGGGTTAGATTGGGGATTTTTGATGTTAGTGATGATGAGTTGTTTACGATTAGGTGATTAGGTTTTTGCTAGAAATATTAGAAGTTCTTTTCTGTTTTGTTTTAATATGGCTTTGTAATCTAATTGTGTTTTTTCGTTGTTTAAAAATTTTGTTTCTAAGGTTTTTGTTGTTGTGGGTTTATCTTCTCGTGATAAAGTTAGATTGTATGTTCCGTCTTCATTAAAGAAAGAGTTGACTTCTATCTCTCCCATTTCGTCTTTTGGGAAATATGATATGTCGTTTTTTTTGTAGATGTGTACTCGGAAAGTTGTTGTGTTAGCTGGGTCTCTTATGTATTTTTCTAATCCGGGTGCTAAATCTGTTGCTTGTGTTCTTTTGGATTCTTCCATGGTAAGCGAAGGGGTTTGATGTTTAATTAATTTCTGTTTGATTAAATATATAAGTGCTGATTTGTTGTATTGTTTATGAAAGATGTGGGTGACGCGAGAAATAAATTTCTCGAGGTTGTCGGTATTAGGTCGCTTCGCTGATAGGTGATAGGTTAAGTGTTGCTCGGTTCGTCCGCGCTTGTGGAGGAGAAAATGAAAAAGAAAATAGAAAATAGAAAGATGTGGGTGATTAGTTTGGGTGGAAGTCGGATTGTGCCGGATGATGTTGATGATAAATTTTTGTTGAAGTTTAAGCGGTTGTTGGATTCGCATAGTGGTAAGCGGTTTGTGGTTGTTTGCGGCGGGGGGTCGACGGCGAGGAAGTATATGGGAGCGTTGAGGAAATTGGGAAAGCGGACGAAGGCGCAGTCGATGGAAGGGATTGCTGTGACGAGGTTGCATGCTGGGTTTATGGCGAGGATTTTTGGGAGGGAGGCGAATGAGGATTTACCGTTGAATATGGAGAAGGTTAAGAGTTTGTTGAAGAAGAATCGGATTGTTTTTTGTGGGGCGTTGAGGTATCAGGATAGGAATACTTCTGATGGGACGGCGGCGAAGTTGGCTGGGTTTTTGGGATGTCCGTTTATTAATTTGACTAATGTTCGGGGGTTGTATAGTTCTAATCCGAAGACGAACAAGAAGGCGAAGTTTATTTCTTCTATATCTTGGGAGAAGTTTTATGGGATTGCTTCTAAGGTGAAGTTTGAGGCGGGGCAGCATTTTGTTTTGGATGGGGCGGCGGCGAGGGTGATTCGGGATAAGAAGGTTGTGACTTATATTGTTGGGTCACTTAAATCTATTGATGATATTTTGAAAGTGAAGGGGTTTGTTGGGACGGTGGTTGGGTGGAAGTAGACAAAAGACTTTGTCTTTTGGTAGAACGGCTTCGCCTGGTAGAACGCTTCGCTTGTAGAACGAAAACTTTGTTTTCTTGTAGATTGATTTGGGAACTTAACATAGGGCTTAGGGGAAGTTCGGTTTCCCTCCACGAAGTGAAAGCTGGAAATTTAACTTGGGGAATTTCTACAAGAAATTTCTTTTTAATCGCTGTTATGTGTTTTTTCTGCAAGAAAAAATCGCCGAAGGCGACAGTATCCACGCAGGACTTTTGGCGATAATTTTATATAGTTGATAATTAATTTAACTTTATGAGCGATTGGATAAGTTATCAAGGAAAACCTTTAGGGCGAGTAAAGTTAAATGATAATGGAACAAATAAGTTCGTTTTTATTGCCGAAGGCTTAGAAGCATTAGCCACGCTATTTAGTATTAATCCTACTGATGAAATTGAAACTGAAGGAAGAGGAAAAATGCCTTACCAACAATTTCAGCAGGACTATTTAAGAGATATTTCTGGATTTTATCCAACAATGGATGCGTGGCTTCTTAAAAACGAACGTGCAAAAACTCTTGATGAAGTAAGATAGCCAAAAGTCCGAGTAATATTGCACATAACATCGG
>CAZUXN010000027.1:0-5505 GCA_964624735.1 Candidatus Woesearchaeota archaeon
AGTCTTAGATTTCTTTCGATTGAAGTAGAGACTCTTTCTTGCCATTTTTTTAATCTTAGATATTTTCTTGTTTGTTGTGTTGAGTCGAGTTTATAGATGTCCGAGATTTCCCCGACATTTGTTGTTAGTCCTTTGTCGAATTTTTGTAGAGAGATTGGGGCACCGCCTCGAGATTTTTTTTCCGATTTGTTAAATGATCTTAGTTCGTGGGAGGTGTCTACCATATTTTCTTCGACGAGTAGGCCGCATGTTCCACAGATTACTTCGCCTCTTGTTTCATTGTATATTAATTTAGAACTGTTACACTCTGGGCATTTTTTAGCTCCTGCCATAGTAAAGTTTATAAAAGGAGTGGGTTTAAAAGGCTTTTGTTTTGTTGTCGACGATAAACTATTTTATGAGAACTGCTTGGATGTTTCCTTCTTGTGAAGGTCTGTTTGTGATTTTTGCTTTGCCGAGTTCGGTTTCTATTATTGCGCCTTTGACTAAAATGTTTTGTCTTGCAAGGAAAGTGTTTGAAGGGGTTTCAATGACGTTTTTTATTGTCGTATTTTTTGTTTTATTTTTTGCTATTATGTTTACAATGTTGTTAAAAAAAGATATTATTTTTTTTGAGCCACCTCGTGTTTTGAGTATTTTAGTTTTTTTGTCGCCAATTTTTACAATTCTTGCCTGGTTTTGTTTGTTAGTTAGTTTTCTTTTTTTTGGTTTTTTATATTTGCCTCCACTTGTTTTTCTTCTAGATTTCATTAAGTTGAATGAGAATTTTGGTTTAAATATGTTTGCGTTGAATTTTTTATATAAGTTTAGGGTACCATTTTTTACAATAATATTGCAGTGAGTAGTGGTGTTATAGATTTGCGATGGACAAATGATTTAGTTGTTCAGGAATGTGACTATAACTTATGGGGTGACGGGAATTTTGTTGTTGGGATGGATGTACATTCTTTATCTGGCAATCCAATGTTTAACAATCCGAGATTGGTTGTTGATACTTGTAGAGAGGGGTAGGGAAGTGTTTCTAATACTGTGCTTATGAATATAATTGGTATTATAATTTAAAATCCTTCTAAGTTGTCGTCGAGTATGGATTTTTTCTTGGCTTTTGATTTTCTTTTGGATTGTTTTGCGCATAAATTTTTTGTTTAATCTGTTAGTTACTCTACAGGATTTTTGTGGTGAAAACGTTTTTAAAGTAGTTACTCCTACATATTTTGCCTAAGGTGAATAAAAAGAGATGGCTTATAAGAGATGTTTTTATAGGAATGGGAAAAAGTTTGGACCTTATTATTACGAGAGTTATAGGGATAAGAATGGCGACGTGAAAAAGCGATATTTAGGGAAAGATAATCCTGATAAGAAAAAAATTCCTGTGGGGAAACTGGTTTTTGGAGGGCTGGTTTTGTTTGCGGTGATTATTATTGTTCTTGTTTCTTTGCAAATGTCTGGTGAGGGAATTTTTTCTTTTGGTGGTGAAGAATTAAGTAATATTGTTGGTTCTATGAAAAGATTTGCTTCTAATTCTGTTTCGCGTATTGTTGGGTTTGTTGTTGATGGCGGGGACGCTTCGCAGGACGAGGGTGGACAAATGGCGGAGGATGGTGGGGACGGCGAGGTCACACCACAGGAAGAGGTGTCGGTTGAAGTTGTTGAAACTCCGACGGTTGAAGAAATTCCCGAGGAAGTTGTTAGCGAGGAAGATATTGGTGTTGTTGGTGGGGTTGAAGAAATTCCTGAGAGTAATGAAGTTGTTGTTGAAGAACCCGTGGATGATGTCATGGTCTTAGATGATAATGTATCTGATAATGGGAATGATGAGCAGGATGTAGTTGAGAACGTGACGGAAGTTGTAGGAGGTGTTTTTGTTAATGAGAGTGTTGAGGTTAATGTTACCGGAGAGATTAATAATAGTGTTGAAAATGTTTCTAATTTGAGTATTGAGAATGTCAGCGAGATTGAAAATGTCAGTGAGGCCGTTGGGAATGTTACTGAGGTTGTTAATGTCAGCGAGGTTAATGTTTTTGTAAATGAGAGTGGTGTTGTAGTTGGGAATGTTACTGAGGTTGTTAATGTCAGCGAGGTTAATGTTTCGGCTAAGGTTGATGTCTTGGTTAAGCAGTATAAGGCTGTTATTGGCAGGAGGGTGAAGTGGGTGAAAAAGGTTGTTGTGAATGAGAGCGGGAATGTCAGCGTCGAGATTCCCTTAGATGCGGAAAATATTACGATTAAAACCGGGAAGGAAGTTGCCGAAGCGGAGAATGAGATTGAAGAGTATGGTAATTTGGTTGATGAGGTTGGGCGAGTGGATATTGCTGATGGTACGATTACGGGTTTTGTTGCGAAAGATATTCTGAATAGCGAAGGGATTTTGACGAGGCTGTGGAGATGGATTAAAGGATTTACGATTTCTGGGAATGTTATTAATGAGGTTGATTTAGAATTGAGCGGGGATATTGTTGAAACGGTGAATGGGAAGGTTGTTAATTTGAACAAGATTGTCGACGATGAATTGAGTAAAGGGGGCGAGGTAGAGGTTGCGGTCGAGTATTATACCGAGGCGCCTTCGGCTGAGGAAACTAATATTAGCGGGGGGAAGAGGATTGTTGTTTCGGCGCCAGATGAGTTGAATTATAGCGATGTCTTGGCTTATGTTGTTTTGGATAATTTGGTTGCGATTAATTCGTCGAGGCTGAAGGTGTATCATCTTATGTCTGTGACACAAGATGAGTTGGGGACTGGGGGCTTGGAGTTGGGAGCCGGAGAGAAAAATGAAACTGTGGAGAAAGTTAAAGAAGATAAGGTTGAGAAAGAAAAAAAGAATGAAAGTGTTTCTGTAAATGAAAGTATTGAAGTTAATATTACGGAAGAGTTGAATGAGAGTGTTGGGAATGTTAGCGAGGATGAGAGTGTTGATGTTATTAAAGATAAAGTCAAGGAGGATAAAAACAAGAGCGAGGAGGAAATTGAGATTGTGGAAAATTTGAGCCTAGTTGGGATTAGTGGAAATGTAATTTCGCAAGTTGTGGGTAGCGAGTCGCAGGTCGTCGTTGGAGGGAATGGAGAAGTTGTGAGAGTTGAAGTTAATTATAGTGAATATGATTTGGATGGGGACGGGTTTGTTGATTATGTTGAATGGGTCGTGCCACATCTTTCTAATCAGATTTATGAAATAATTTACATAAGCAAAGCGGAGCATTTGGATGAGAACAGGAGTTTTGTCGAGGATGTTTATGATTATGTTTCGGAGTTGGATGGGAATTATAGTTTGATTCCCAGTGGTGATTATTTGAGAGTTAGCTTTGAGCAGAATTTGACGAGTGAGAAAGATATAACGATTTGGGCTCGGACTGGATGTAATGAAAATGTTTTGATAAATGGGATGGAAGTTCCGTGTGAGATTTATGAGAAGAAAATGAGGATTGATGAGTTGAGGAGGGGAGATGGATAGAGAGAGGGTGATGGTTTTGATTGACGGGAGCAATTTTTATTATAGCACGGCGAGAAAAGGGAAGAAAGTTGATTTTGGGGAATTGATAAAGGAGCTGGTCGGAGGTAGAGAATTAGTGAAGGCTTGTTATTATATTGCTCCTTTGGATATTGAAGCTGGGGAGGAAAAGTATTGGGGGCATCAAAGATTTTTGGATAAATTAAGACAAATACCAAAATTTGAAGTTGTTTTGTGTGCGTTAAAGAAAATAAAAAGCGATGGGAAATATGTGTATGTCGTTAAAGGGGATGATGTTAAAATGTCAAATACATTAATTATGGGAGCGGTAGATGATTTGTATGATAGTGCGGTAGTTGTAAGTAGGGATGAGGATTTTATTGATTCGGTAAAGATTGTGAGAGAAAGGTATGGCAAGAAAGTTGAGAATGCTTATTTTAGTAGGAGTTCGTCTTCGAATTTGAGGAAGGCTTGTGATTCTGTGATTAATCTTAGTAGAATAATAAATAAATTGAAAATTAAAAAGGGCTCAGTATTGTCCGAAGACCATACTGAGTATTAACGAATATATAATGAAACAAGAATATTTAAAACTTTCGGAAGGGGAGTGGGCGGGAAATAATGGCTCACGAATGAACACGGATTTGCACGGATTTTGTTTTGAGGGGGTAGTGTATGAATAGGCGATTAGTTTTGTTGGGGTTGGTTGTGGTGATATTTGTTGGGTTGGTTGTTGCTTTGGATAGTTGGGACTTGGAAGCTGAGATTGCTCAGCTTGATGGGAGTTGGGGGTTGGCGAAAGAGAGAAATGGAGAATAATGGAATGAGCAATTAAAAGAAAATGGAAAAAAGAATTAAATTAATTAGAGAAAAACCTATAATAGAACAGCCTTTCAAAAATAGTAAGTTTTATAAACGAGAAAGCAATGATAATATTAGTATGCTCCCTGGTGATCCTTCGGGGTCGCCAGATGAGTCTTTTTTTTCTGTGGGTAAAAATAATGAGACATTATTTTTTATTGATGAAGGTTTTCTTTCTAAATTAAGTAAATATTTTGGGAGCGGAAAGTATCTTAAGTTTGATAAAATTTTATTTGCTATAAATTTAGCTAAAAAAGAAAAACTTAATTGTAATAGTATTTTTTATTATACTGCCCCTCCTTTTCAAAGTTCCGTTCCAACCAAAGAAGAAGAAAGTAGAAAAGATGGTTATGACAGATTTGTTAATAAATTAAGAAAGAAAGGGATTATTGTTAGAGAAGGAAGATGCCAGAGATTAAAAATTGATGGAAAGTTTGAATATAAGCAAAAAGCAGTTGATGTTTTTCTTGCAATGGATTTGACTAATGTTCCTGTAAAATATCCCGATGTAAAAAGAATTATTCTTATTGCTTCAGATAGTGATTTTGTTCCTGTTATAAAAAATTTAGAAGAGCAAGGAATTAAAACAATTCTTTATACATATTATCAGAAAAAAAGAAATACAAATTTTTCAAGAAGTAATGATTTAATTAAATCTGTTCATAAATATGTTTTGTTATCAAAAGAAGATTTTAGTAAATCTTCTTTCATTGGGAAAAATCAAAAGAAAAAAGGAAGAATTAAATTAGTTGGAGAAAGAAGATGTTAAAAAATGAAAATAAGTGGGGGAGGGAAATGTTTTTAATTGGAATTGTTTTAGTTATAGCAGTTGTTGGGCTTGTCTTGGCTCAATCCCAAGAAGATTTGGAAGCTGAGCTTGCTCAGCTTGAGGGGGAGTTGGTGTGGGAGGGGTATGGGTGGTTGGTTAATTATACGATAGGTATTAGCGATGAGGTGTTAGGTGTTAGTGAGGGGGCGAGTGTTGAGGTTTATGTTGAAGGTGAGGATGTTTTAATTGCTAAGTTTGAGAATATAACGGAGGAGGGGTGGTATAAGATTTATTTAACTGAGTTGGATGGTAGTTATGATGTTTTTGATTTGAGGTCTATTGGAGATGTTGAATATGATTATATTATTGACCCAGTCATAACAATCTCCGATTCCGACTGGATTTCAACTTCTCGTTTAGTTAATGTAAC
>CAZUXN010000028.1:0-4908 GCA_964624735.1 Candidatus Woesearchaeota archaeon
AGGGTTAGTTTTATTAAGTTGGTTTTGTTTTGGTTTTTATGGTGAATAAAGTTGGTTCTGAGAAGTATTATATTATTATATCGCTGATATTGGGGTTGATGGTTTTGGCGTTGGGGTTGTATTTTATTTTTGCTGAGTTTTTTAATCAGGATGAAATTGATTGGGAGGTTTGTCGGCAGAGTATTATTTTGAGGGCGGGGTTGCCGAATTTGAAAGAGCTTGGGACTGATTTAAAGGGGGCTTTCCCATTGAAATGTAAAACTGAGGTTGTTACTATTGATAGTGTTGAACCCGATGAAGTTTACGGTGAAATTTCTGAGGCGATTGCGTCTGGGTGGTATATGTTTGGCGAGGGGAAATTGGATTTTATTCATAGGGATTATTTAAATAACGAAAGATATTGTATGGTTTTTGCGAGGATTCATTTTAGTTCGGAGAGTATAGAAAAATTTAATCTTGCGTTGGCAAAGTCTTCTTATCCCGATTCAGATAAAACCCAATTTACTTTAGATTTTTATAGTTACTATCTTAATACTAAGATTCCAGATGGAGCGAGGACTTATAATCAATATTTGCCGATGTTGGGTTCTGATGAGCCTTCTCCAAGATTTGTTTGGGATTCAGAAGTTTATCCCCAGAAAGATGATGTTGCTCTTGTTTATGTTATGAATAAGTATGCTACTGTTTCAAGTGCAATTAGTTATGTCCCGTTTGTTTGGATTACTTTGAAACTTATGACAGGAGAATCTTTGAATAGTTTATTGAACAAGTTAGAAAAAGTTAATGTTGTTGATATGGTTTCTATAAGTGATTTGGATAAAATTGGGTGTACTAAATTTTTGACAATACCGGCTTAGGATGGTGAATAAAAAAGCGGGGTTGTTGAATCAGGTGATTATTCATTTGATTTTGATTGGGATTATTTTGGCGTTGTTTTTGTTTGCGACGGCGGGGAAGATAAATGCGCGTGGGGTGAAGCAGCAGGTTTTGGAGAAGGAGATTGCGTTGTTGATTGATGCATCGGTGCCGGGGATGAGTTTTGAGGTTGAGAAAAATAATTTGAATGGGTTTGTTTCTGGGGTTGATGTTAGTGATGGGAGGGTTTTTGTTATGGTTGAGGGGTTGAATGCGTTTGAGGGGTATCCTTATTTTAGTAGGTATAGCGTCGATGTTATTGAAAAGGAAGATAAATTTGTGGTTAGTATAAAATGAGAAGCAAGAGAGGGGTTCTGGGTGAGGGGATTATAATGATGTATCGCTTGGCGCTGGTTGCGTTTGTTGCGTTTGTTGTTTTGGGAGTGTCGTCGGTTTTTTATGCGCATTATATTGATGTTCGAGATGCGGAGGCGGTTATTATGATGAGAAGTGTTGTTGATTGTGTTGCGCCCGAGGGAGTTGTTGATTTGGGTGTTATTAGCGGAGAGATACTTTCTTATTGTGGGTTTGATGATGAGGATGTTGAAAGGTTTTATGTCCGGGTTAATGTGAGTGATGACGAGGGGGATGTTAAGGAGTTTTCTCAGGGAGACCCCGGGATGATGTGGGTGAAGGAGATTTTTGATAAGGGGAAGGTGGCGGTTGGAATTGAGAAGTATGAACCTGGTTATTCAAAGAGGGTTTATGATGTTGTTGTTTTAAGAGATGGTGTTGAAGGCGACGGCAAGATTGAAGTGGAGGTTTTGGTGAGCGATGAATAGACGCGGGATTATAGGGAGTTTTATTTCGATGTTTGTGGCGACGATAGTGATTGTTATAATTTTGATTGTTATGATTATTGCTTCGGGGATTGTTAAAGAGATTGTTAGGGGGAAGGATAATGTTGGTGTTCAGAATGAAGCAGCGACGGGATTGGATGATGTTTTTGATTATGCAGATGAACAGTTTAATTATATAACTAAGTTGAGGGTGAAGGTTGTAGAGGGAGGTTGGGAAGAATTGTTGGGGGTGGTGGGGAAGTGAGAAATAATCGGGGACAGATTTTTGCGGGGTTTTTGGTTTTGATAACTTTGTTTATGTGCGGGGTTGTTATTATGCTTTAT
The DNA here is from genome assembly GCA_964624735.1 of Candidatus Woesearchaeota archaeon. Taxonomy (GTDB): domain Archaea; phylum Nanobdellota; class Nanobdellia; order Pacearchaeales; family GW2011-AR1; genus JAGVXH01. Next base: position 2,040 of record CAZUXN010000028.1, read on the forward strand.
TGGGTTCAGCAGGGTAATGCTGATAGTTCTTTGGTTTCGCCGAGGGCGGTTTTGGAGATGAGGGATAATTTGGAGATTTTTGAGATAAGGGAGATGGCGTTGGTTGAGGATTCTATTAAGAATATTGATACGGAGTTTGGTAGTGATGATTTTATCAGGGAATTTAGAGACAGATTTTTAGATGGGGTGATTGCTGACGATGAGATGAGTGAATTTATTTTTAGTGGTTCGGTTTTTAATGAGTATGCTTTTAATTTTGATAGTCAGAGGGATAGGCGAGATTTTTTGGATAACAATCTTTATTCGGGAGTTGTTGATGTGGATGGGAAGTTGGTTTTCAGTAGGAACACGATGGGGAAGCGGATTTTGTTGGAGGCAGATGATAATAGCAAGATTAATTTTCCTGTTTGGTTTGAGTATGATTTTACGAAGGAATATTCAATATCTGAAAATAAGGAGGGGGTTGAATGATGGAATATGGGGGGAGCGATAGACGTCGGACAAAGAAGGATTTGAAAAGGAAGAGATTATCTCGAGTGTATAAGCGTGGGGGGAAATTTAGAAGTGCTGAGGTTAAAGAGGGTGGAAAAAAGGAGAGACGTAAAAAGAAAAAATGATAGAATTGGGATTTTTGTTTTGGCTGTTTTTTATTGGAATTGTCGTCGCTGTTTTTCAGGATTTGAAAAGGAGGGAAGTTGATAATTGGTTGAATTTGTTTTTATTGGTGGCGAGTTTTTCGTTTATTTTTTTTAGGGCGATTTTTGATGGTGATAGTTCGATTATTTTTCAGGCGGGGTTTCTTTTAGTTTTTTTATTTGTGGTTATAAATGTTTTTTATTGTGGTAGGGTTTTTGCTGGCGGTGATGCTAAGTTGTTATTCGCGATGACAGTTTTTTTTGTTGGTGCAAATTTTGGAGAGAGTTTGATTAATATTGGTGTTTTTGTTTTGTTTTTGATGGTTGCCGGTTCGGTTTATGGTTTGGTTTATTCTTTAGTTTTGTATGTTAGGAATTTTAGGAAGGTGAACAAAGAGATTCATAATTTGCTGGTCTCTGGTCGTTGGTCTTTTTGGTTTTATTTTGGTTTTGTTTTGGTTTTATTTGGTTTTATTTATTGGGTGTTTTTTGTTTTTGGTATTTTTGTTTTGTTGGGGCTGGGGCTTTATATTTTTACAAAAGGACTCGAGAATGTTTTGATGGTTAGGGTTGTTTCGGGGGAGGAGTTGAGAGAGGGCGATTGGTTGGTTGATGATGTTATTCTTCGCGGGGTCGCAGGTCGCAGGTCGCAGGTCGCAGACGTGAAAGATATTGTGATTAGGGCGGATTGGGATGGTTTGTCGTCGGGGGATATTGAGTTGTTGAAAAAGAGGAAGAAGATTAAGATAAAAGAGGGGTTGCCTTTTGTGCCGGCGTTTTTGATTGCGTTTTTGGGCTATGTGTTTTTGAGGAGTTGGATTATGAGATTGTTTATGGGATTCTAAGTGAGAGTATTGGGATTTCCTCTTTTTCTTTTCGCTGTTCGGTGAGTTCTTCGGTATCAGGGATTTCTTTTTCTATTTTAATTTCTTTTGGTTTTGTGATTTCTTTTTGGAGGGATTTGAGTTCTTCTTCTGATGCTTGTTTTTTTTCTGTTTCGTTGCCGTAGATGGGAGTTATTTCGATTATTGGGTGATTCATTATTTTTAGTTCTTTGATTTGGATTTCTTTTGGGTTTAATTTTTTCTGGAGTTTTTTAGAGACTTCTTGGGCGAGATCTTTTGTAGATTGTGGGAGTTCGTCTAAATGTGCTTTTGGAATGACAAGGGAGTGACCTTTGCTTATTGGGTTGATTTCGAGAATGGCGATGTTGTTTTCGTTTTCTGCTATTTTGTATGAAGGCGTTTGGTTTGCGGTGATTGCGCAGAAGATGCACTGTCCTCCGAGATGGGTTAGTTTGTTTTGTTCGATAAAGTTTTCGACCTGTTCCTTTGTCATGGAATTGATTTGTTCTTTGATTTGTTCTTGTTTGTCTTCTGGGAAATTGTCTAATTGTTTTAGAAGATGTTCTTTAATTTGTTGGGCTTGTCCATCTGTGATTGGCATAAGATATTTAAGTGTTTTTTAGTTATAAAGTTTACTTAAGGCATTAATGGTTTCTTGGATGGGATTTTTCTTTATATAATATCTTTAATTGAGGATTTCTTCGAGGCATGTTTTTATTGCTCTTGGACAGGTTGTTCCATATTTTGATAGGTTTCTATAGAAGTTGAGTTCGTTTTTCATGTATATTCTAAATTGTCTTTGGGATACATATTTCTTTAGTGATGGGTTGTAAATTTGTTTCATTTTAAAAGTTTTTATCCAATTGCTCTTCGATAGTCAATTAGCTCGACGGATGAGACGCCTTTGATTTTTTTGATTGCGTTTTCGACTGAGTCGACTTCTTCGTCTTCTGATAGTGCAAATGTTATGATTAATGCTTTTAATCCGAATGCGATTGGTTCTTCTTTGGCCTCGTTGAAGACCCCAGATTTAAATGATTCTATTTTTGATTTTATTTGTTCTTCTAATTTTTTTAAATTTGTTTCTAAGTTCTCGGGCATTACTTTGAATTGGATTGCTGCGGTTGCCATTTTTAGAAGAGTAGCCGTTAGCCGTTAGCCGTTAGCCATATTTTAGTTTTTGTTTTCATGGTCCTTGGTATTTGCATTTAGGGCATTTGTATTCTACTGAGAGATTTCGGCATCGGTCACATCTTAGAATTTCTTTTGAGCATTTAGGGCAGGGGAATTTTACGCTGTTGGATGTTTCTTTGTTGCAACTTATGCATTTTGTTTCCATATTTAGTTGTCTTGGTTTCGGTTTATAAAGTTTATTGTTAAGTGTAGTAT
>CAZUXN010000029.1:0-4854 GCA_964624735.1 Candidatus Woesearchaeota archaeon
GAGTGAAGAAATAGTTTTATTTATGTTTAAGCCTAAATGATTTTTTTGTTTTGCGTAATTCTTATTTTTATCAAATTTAGACGAGGCGGAAGGTTGTGTGGCGTACAAACGTATGCGAGTGTTCTTCTAATGAAGTATAAGTCGATAAAAATAAGAATTACTGGTCGTAAATTATTGAAAGAAAAGTGTGATTATTTATGTTTTAGTCCGAATGATTTTTTGTTTCGTGTGATTAGTGTGCCGGCTATTGCGCACGATATGAGGATTATTAGCGGGATTGTGGCGGTGTAGTGGCCTTTTACTATGAATACTGAGGGTATCATTAGGAGTGCGCCGATTATGATTCCGATTGCGAAGCCTCTGCCCCATGCCGGGAGGATGTACCAATCCTTTATTTTTATTATTTTTTTCTTCATAGTATAATTAGGTGTTTTGGGTTTATATTTTTTTATATGGTTAATTTTATTAAGGTTTGATTTCTTTTTTTAGGATGGAATCAAATAAAAATTCTTCGGAGTTCTTTTTTTATGAGGCGGCGTTAGTGAAGAAGACGGAGCTATTTAGGAATTGTATGAATATTGTCGTTGGTAAGGGCAATGTTAATGCGAAGATTTTGTTTGTTGGCGAGGCGCCCGGGCGAAATGAGGATGAGCAAGGGTTGGCTTTTGTTGGGGCTGCGGGGAAAAATTTGGATAAATTGCTGGAAAAGGTTGGGTTGAGTTTGGATGATGTTTATATTGCGAATATTTTGAAATGTCGGCCGCCGGAGAATCGGGACCCGTTGCCTGACGAGATTAGAGCGCATACTCCGTGGTTGTTAAAGCAGATTCGTGAGATGAAGCCGAAGGTTGTGTGTTCGCTTGGGAATTATGCGACGAAGTTTTTTTTGGCTGGTGGAAATGTTGATGAGATGAGGGAGCAGGTAGGGATTAGTTTGGTTCATGGGAAAGTTCGTGAGGTTGAGATTGATGGGTTGAAGATTAAGCTGATTCCGTTGTTTCATCCGGCGGCGATTATTTACAAGAGGCAGTTGATTGATGATTGGGAGAAGGACATGCAAAAAGTTAAAGATGTTGTTTTCGACTTTTTAAGAGAATAGATAATAGATTATAGAATTCAAGGTTTTGTCGTCGGTGAGATGTAGTTATTTTCTTTTGAATGGAACTGAACGTGGCGGGGCGTTTTTGATTTTGATGAATTTGTAATGTGCAGATTTTGTTTCAGTGTTACATTTTTTGCATTTGTTTTTAAGTGTGTAGGTTTTGCAGGTTGGACATTTTTTGAGATGGGTCATTTTTTTTCGGTGGTGTAGAATTCGCAATTGTTTTCTTTTGCCATTTTTTCTATTTTCCCCACGATTTCGTTCATTTGTTTTTTGCCCTCTTTGAAATCTTCGACTTTTAATTTGAGTCTGAAGTTCCCGGCGGAGATGTAAGTAATAGATATGTTTTTGTTTTCTAAATTGAGTATTTGTTTTAGTTTTTTAATTCCGTCATCTTCTATACATTTGAGTTTAATGTTTTGTTTTAGTTCTCCTCTTTTTTTCTTTTTTTCTGAGATTTTTTTGATTGCTTCTTGTTTATCTTCTGGGATATATTTTGAAATTAGTTTTTCGTCTTCTTTTGTTTTGTTGATGAATTCTTGGAGGGTTTTGAAATCATTCAGAATTTTTTCTTTTATCGATGGTTCTTTTTCTCCGAGAATTTGTTTGAATGCTACATCGATTGCCTGGTTTTGTTTGAATGTTTGCATTACTTCTTTTTTTTCTTTCGATGTGACTCGTCTTAGTGAGAGGTGGACGTGGTCGCCTTCAATTTTTAGGACTTTGCAGACGATTTGTTTGTTTGGGACGACGTAGTCTCGCATGAATTTTATTCGTCCGGCGGCGATTTCTGATGAAATAATTGTTCCTTGTTGACCGTTTGGTAGTTTTACAAATGTGATTGTGTTTGTTACTTGTTCAACTTTGCATAATATTAGGTCGCCTTCTTGCATTTTAATGTTAATGAATTTGCTTATTTAAATTTATAGAACTTCTTCTACTCTTGAACGTATTTTTGCTTTGCCGCTTGATGGCAATGCGATGATAGTGTTGCATTTGAGACATCGGACTTTTGTCGACGCTTTTCCAAATATTATTTGTGATGTCTTGCATTTGGAGCAATTTACTTTGATGAATTTTCCTTTTCTTTTCATGAGTTTGGATAATGATTTTGGTTTTTAAAAGTTTTGATGGGTTAAATTTTTACGAGTTCAATTTCCAATTCTTTTATTAAAGTTTCAATAAAGTAGTCTTCTTTGTCTTTTTCTATGAGGCATCCTGCGGCGAAATGGTGTCCGCCTACTTCTGCGAGTGATTTTGGGTGTTTGTTTTTAAAAGTTGTTAGTGTTTTTTCTAGGACTTCTTTTAGGTTTCTTCCTTCGCGTCCGACGATTCTCGCTGAGACTTTTATTTTGTCTTCGTTGTATGCCATTCCTATTAAGATTGTTCCTTCGGTGTATGTGGGAGATGACGATAACATTGAGCAAATTGTTCCGACGATAGCGTCTTTTATTTTGTCTTTTGCATTTAGGATTACGAAACCTTTGCCTTTTATTTTTTCCATTTTTTCTGCTACTTTTAATCCCGAGACGAGCTCTTGTTTGTATTCGGTATAGATTTTTAGTGCACGGATTTTTGCTTTTTCATTTTCAAGACAATATGAAATTGCCGTGTCGCTATATCCAAGTCGTGAGCATGCGTTGATTAGGACTGAGATTTCTCTAACGTCTTCTTTTGTGTTGAAAAATTTTAGTATGTAGAGGTTGCCGAGGATGTCGTTGACTTTATTGTGTTGGGCGCGTCTTATCATTACGGCTGTTATTAGTTTTGACATTTCGTTTTCGTTTAATTCAAGTAGGCTTTTTTCGTATGCGATTCCGGTTTCTCGTAGGATTTCTATAGCACCGGGTCCGTTGCCAGTTACTCCTGGAATATATGGAGATGTTGACCATTCTAATGCTCGTCGTAGCGGTCTTGTTGCTGGGTAAATAACTATTCCTTTTTTGATTTTTAGATCGACGGTATCATTTATTATTTGTTGGTTTATTTTGGATAGGTTTGATTCGTGGCGGTCGCCGATCATCCCTATTATTGCTAGTTTTGATAAGTCTTGGTTACTTGGGGATATTGTTTTTGAGAAAAGGTAGCAGAGTCCTGCTCCTGTGCATTCGTTATCTTTTTGGTTTTTTGTGAGATGAGGGTTTATGATTTTTATTTTGTTATTTAGTTTTTTTTTGTCGATTTCGTGGTGGTCTATTATAAAAATTGGTTCTTTGAGATTTTGGAAATAATCGAGGCTGCCCGATGCGAGGTCTGAGAATAGGATTAATTCTTTTGGCTGTTTTGCGAGTTCTTGTTTAATGTTTTGTTCCTCGAGCCCTTTGACGATTTTTAATGTGAATTTTTTATCGAGGCGTTTTAATGTTTTTATAAGAATTGCTGCGGATGTTATACCGTCGGTGTCGTAGTGGCTTATGATTCTTATTGGTTTGTTTTCTGATAGTTTTAGAAATTCTTCTGCAAACTGTTTCACGTCTTTTAGCATTAGGTAGATAATTTATGTTTGCTTAAAAAGTTTTAGGTGTTATTTTTTCTTTCGTGTTCTAATTGGAATGCCGAAGTATTTTCTTGTGATGTTGAGTCGTGATTGTGCGTGTTGGAGTTTGTGTTTTGCTTTTCTGTCTGTGATATTGCTTTTCATGTGTTCTTTTAGGTTGTCGACTTTTTTTTCTGCGTTTTCTAGGTCTTCGTTTCGATTTATGTCAAGTTCTTTAAGGTAGGCTTTTAGTTTTTTGCCGAAGATTCTTGTTGTCGGTATTCCGTATTGGTCTCGTAGGACGAATCCAATTTGAGATGGTGAATGTTTTTCTGAGAGCTCTAGGATTGTTTTTTTGAGTTCGGGTTCTTTCATTTTGACCCATGTGGGTTTTGTTAATTGTTCCATATTAGTTTGTGTAAATAATGGTTTTTAAAGTTAAGGATTTAAAGAAGTCATAGCCCCGCCCGGATTCGAACCGGGGTCCCAGCCTCCAAGGGGCTGTATCCTTGACCACTAGACTACGGGGCTAGTGATATTGAGAGAGTTTGGGAATTTTTAAGGTTTAGTGTTTGTATCTTCCTCTTTTTTCAACTGTTTTTAGGCGTTCGATATTTTCTTTTATGTTGTAGGTTTTTAGAAATTGTTGGAAGAGGGCTTGGTGGTTTTGGAAGTGTTTGGCTTCGAGGGCTTGTTTGATTAGGTGGAGGTCGACGGCTTTGTTTTCTGTCTTTGTTGAGATGAAGCTTAATCCGAAGTCGATTAGGAATAGAGGTGGGGAGAGGGGAGGGGAAGATGGAGAACCTTCGGTTCTCATATTTTGTGCTTTCGCGACTTTGTCGCGAACTCGGCGGGAGCCGAGGGGGGTGGCGGTTTTTAGGATGATGTTTGAAGTTGTTAGGTCGCCGTGGATTATATTGTTTTTGTGGAGGAGGGCGACTTGTTCGCCGAGTTGTTGCATGATTTGGAATTGTTTTTTTTTGGGGTAGGCGTTTAGGGTTTCGGATAATCTATCTCCTTGGATGAATTCTATTTCTAAATTGTATTTGTCTGAGGATATTACTTTTGGGACGTTGGCTCCGACGGAGAATGCTTTGGTTAGGATTTTTGTTTCAGATTTTGTTCGGCGTGTTCGGATTTGGTTGTCTAGGTCTTTGTGTCTGTATAGTTTTGGGATGCGTTGTTTGGATATGAATTTATTATGAGGAAGATGAGCTGCGGATTTCGCGGATTTACGCGGATTTTCAATTAGGTAAATTTTTGCTTCGGCGCCTTG
>CAZUXN010000030.1:0-4413 GCA_964624735.1 Candidatus Woesearchaeota archaeon
ACCCCCTTTCAAAACTTTTAGCATAACAAGTTTCGAGTGATAGTTCTCTGAACTTTCCCTTAAGAAATTAAGTTTCAAATCCCTAACACCTAACACCTCATTCCTAACACCTATCCGTTTTCCCCTCGACAAATTTGACCCCTTTACTTCACCCATAAGAAAATCAACGAAGATTTATATTTAAACACTTAGCGACTTCAACCTATATTATAGACTATATGCTTCCAAAAAAATTTCAACCGACGACAAAACCAACACCGACGACAAAAAAACATTTGACTACTAACCAACAACAAAATCCAACCCTACCCCTTAACATTTAACACCTAACACCTAAAAGCTAACCCCTAAAACCTAACGTCCAAAACCAAAAAGTTTTTATACCCCCCTCCCTTTAACAAATCATAAATAGATGGAAGGATTCTGACGAAGACGGCCTCGTGCCGCCAGTAGGACAGACGAATCCCCGATTCTATTTATCCTTCCTCCTCTCAATATTCAACAAATTATCAATCACCAAACTAACCCTATACTCCGGCGTCCCCCTTTTCAACTCACTCTCCTTCCTTATCTCCGTATTCTCCCCATTAACCAAACGAATCAACCTTCTCAATTTCTTAAATTGATAATCATCAACAGACATAAAAATAATACACTTCTCATGCCCCTTAACAAATTCCATTATCTCAATAAACAACTCCATATTTTTCCGCGACTCCAATATCCTAATCTTCTCAAAATAAGATTTTATATTCTCCCGCTTAATAGTATTATTAATATGTTTCAAATATACCTTCCTATTTCTCCGACCCTTATAATGTTCAAACCTAACAATCTTAGGCAACAACTCACCTATCTTCTCTCGCTCAATAATATTATACCCAATCAAACCTTCAGAATAATCCAGAAATATATAATAATCATAATCCCTTCTATTCTTCATAAGCCACCAACCAACCCAAACTATAAAAATCTATTCCCCCTAACCCCTAATACCTAACCCCTAAAAACTAACAGCTAACAACTACCATAACTTTTTTCCCGTACCAAATCCACACCACACCATTCTACACACAACTCCGCCCTCGCCAAACCAACATCAGGGTCCGAATAATTAATATTATGAACCCTACACCACTCCCTATCATACAAACAACTCTCAAGCTCTTTATTAAAACACTGCATCTCCCCCTCTAACAATCCCGCAACCAATCTATTAACCACCTTATCCAACTCTTCCCTTTCACTCATTTTATTCCAACTCCCCTATGATAAGCAACCACTTCCTCATCAAGAATCCGTGGACACTCTTCTATCCTCATATCCTCAGTTCTTAAATTAATTTCTCTATAAACACTATCCCGAACATACAAAGGCAAGGAACCTATTTCTTCACTAATAACTCTTTCGGCCTCTCTAGCATCTCCCCATTTAGACTGAACATAGACGCTAGCCAAAAGCCCAGGATACCTTGTCCTAACAAACTCTAAAAGAGCGAGGTCGTGTTTATCCTTATCAGATAAGTCATTTAAACGAACCCCAAACCCCTTACTTCCATTAAAAGTAAAATAAGGATTATTTCCAACCAAACACGCAATAGTTTCGCGATGAGCAGGAATCCCCTTCTCTACAATCCTCGCCAAACTTTCAATCCACTCACTTCTAATCCACTTTCTACTCCCTGAATCCAATCCACTCATCTCTTCATCCATACTCATTCCTTCCCCTACGTTTAATTCTCTCGCTACCCAATTGCCTCCATTTTTCTTCAAAACTAATTTTAAAATCTTCCATCATATTATCCCAACTCCTCCAACGCTTTTAAAGTTTTCTTCCCCGCTCACCATCGTGCACAGCCACACATTCCCTAACAACATACCTATCATCCGCTTTCAATTCCCTAGTCGCAGCAGAACCCCTTTTGCACAAACAATAAACACTCTCGCTCAAACCCAATTCCCTCATAAATTTATCTACCATCAAACAATCATCAAACGAAACAGCGTCCCCAAACTCGTCAACCATTTTTTTAACCCGAGAATCATCTATCCTGAAAAACACCAAACAGTTTCGTTCATCCATATAATTTATACAAAATTGTCCCTTATAAAAGTTCCATCCAGCCCCAAAAATTGCCCAAAACCTTAAAAGCAAATACAACGATTCTCACCAATGTGGTCATTATATAAGAAAACAAATTCCGAAACTCAAACTTCTCCCGACACTCCGACATCCCGAACACCGAACACCGAGTTCTCAAGTCCCTTCGATAGCGACAGCGAAGAACTAGCCCCATTAAAATTCTCAAACAACAAAACCCAAGCCGACGTCGTCAAAGAAATTCTCGACTCAATCAGCGACGGCAACAAACTAATCTTTATCAAAGGAGTCTGCGGCACAGGCAAATCAGCAATCGCCCTAAACCTCGCCCGTCACTTCAAAAAAACCTCAATCATCGTCCCAATCAAATCCCTTCAAGGGCAATACGAAAAAGATTATACCAGAGACAAATTCATCCTAAAACAAAACAAAAAACCTCTCAACATCGCAGTCATAAAAGGACGAAACAATTTCCGATGTCCCTTCGCAGAACCAACAACCAACAACCAACAACCAACAACCGCAGATTCAGAAAATCTGCCATGCACAATTGAAATCCGAGAAAAAAACACAGCACAACTTTTAGAATACATAAACGAAAACCCTTTAGTCAAAGCCGAAGATTTCAAAACAGCGTCGGATGTCAAAAGAATGAACATCGCCCCGGCCTGTCCATACTGGGCTCCAATCATTCCAGCCGATATCAATCCCAAAGGACTAACTAAATTCAAAAAAATAAAATACGAAGCAACATGCGGAAAAGAATTCGCCCTCTTCCAACGAAAAAAAGGCTGCCAATACTACGACCAATACGAAGCCTACGCCAACGCCGACGTCCTCGTCTTCAACTCAATGAAATACCAAATCGAAACAATAATCGGCCGAAAACCGAAAACCGACCTCGACATCATCGACGAATGCGACGAATTCCTTGACTCCTTCGCCAACGAACGCAAAATAAATCTCAACCGACTCCACACCGCAATCTCAAATCTCACCCCACAAAAAAAAGAAGACAAAATAACAATCAAAAAACTAATCCGCGAAATTAATAATATCCTTTTTGAAGAAACAATCGAAATCCAAAAAATAAAACAATCCTCAATTCTAAACATAATCAAAATAGCAATCAAAAACCCAAACCTCGCCGAAGACGAAGAACTAAATTATTACAACACATTGGTTGAAATCGCACAATCATTCAAAAATCTCCTCGACGAAACCTATATCTCAATCGAAAAAACCAACACTCCACAAAAAGGGCTCTTCAACGAGCGACCAGCAACGAGCGACCAGCGACAAGCGACTTTCATCTCCCTCGTCTCAATCAACCTCGCCCAAAAACTAAAAGAACTAATCGAACAAAACAACGTCCTCGTAATGATGTCCGGCACACTCCACTCAGAACAAGTTCTCAAAAATATCTTCGGATTAAACGATTTTAAAATCATCGAAGCCGAAACACAAAACATAGGAACAATCCACAAACAGCGAACAGGACTTGAAAAAAACTGCTCTTTCAAAAGCTTTAAAGACGGAATAATAACAAGAAACAACTACCTCAAAATCCTCGACATGTGCATGGCAAAAGCAGAACCCCCAACCCTCGTCCACATCTCCGCATTCAAAGACCTCCCAACGGAAAAAGAAAACGAAATCCTAAAACTCGACAATTTAATCACGCAAGAAAAACTCAAAGAACTCCAGTCAAAAGGCAACACCTCCGTTGATGAATTCACATCAGGCGAAACAAACATCCTGTTCACAACAAGATGCGCAAGAGGCGTCGACTTCCCCGGAGACAAATGCAACTCAATCGTCATCACAAAATTCCCATACCCAAACATCCAAGGGCTTTTCTGGAAAATCCTAAAAAAAGAACAACCCGAAAAATTCATGGAATTCTACATGGACAAAGCAAAACGCGACCTATACCAAAAAATAGCAAGAGGAATAAGATTCAAGGGCGACAAGGTCAACCTCTACAGCCCAGACATCCGAGTCCTCAACGCAAATCTAACCTAATCCGCACCCTCTTCAAGCTCGGCCTCAGCCTTCTCTAAATCAAAAACACTTTTCTTAAGAATCTCCCGCTTCTCGTCCTCGACATCAACCGCCTCTTTCTCAATCAACCCCTCAGCCAACTTAATGTGTTCATCGGCCAATTCAATATTTTCTTTATCCATCTTACCTCCCAACGCCCACACCAGGAATTGAACCTGGGCGTCCCTAAGGACCAAGAGTTCCAGTCTTGTGCAATACCACTATGCGATATGGGCTCCTTGTTTCGTCCATATTGCATCCATGAAACAT
>CAZUXN010000031.1:0-4063 GCA_964624735.1 Candidatus Woesearchaeota archaeon
AAGCGCCTGCAGAAATTTATTTTAAGGGGTGACAAATGTCTGTGGGCTATACACTCAAAAATAACTACCCACAATTTTAAAAACTCACATCACAAAAACTATCATGGCAAAAGTAAACAAAAACGACTTTATCGAAATAGAATTCACGGGCAGAATTTCAAACACAAATGAAATTTTCGACACAAACATCAAAGCCGATATGCCAGCGACCAGCGACCAGCGACCAGCGACCAGCGACCCCAAGCCATTCATCTTATCAGTCGGACACAAAATGCTCCCAGTCGGATTCGATGCAGACATCGAAGGAAAAGAAACTAACAAAGAATATTCTATCAACCTAAAACCACAAGATGCATTCGGAAAACGAAACCCACAACTCGTCCGAATGATTCCAACAAAACATTTTCACGAACAAAAAATAGAACCACAAAAAGGGATGCAACTTTCCCTCGACGGGCAACTCGTAAAAATCCTATCATCAGACCGAGGTCGAACTCTCGTCGACTTCAACAATCCACTCGCCGGAAAAGACGTCACATACATATACAAAATCAACAAAATAATAACCGACCAAAAAGAAAAAATCAACGCCATCCAAGATTTCCTTTTCCAAAAACAATTCGACTTCGAAATAAATAACCAAACAATAACATTCAAAATCGAAAAACAATTCGAACCATTTATAAAAATATTTGCACCAAAATTTAAAGAAATTTTAAACCTAAAAATAGAATCAAAAATTATTAGAAAAGAGAAAGATGAAAAATAATTCTTTTTACTTAGAAGATAAGCTCAAGTTTAAAATGATTCATACCACATTATCGAACCACTTTATACTTCAGAATCACCAAAAGAATTCTTATATGGAATTTTAGCCTATATGAAAGATTATTATAGAATAAAATCTGCCGGATCTTTAGAAAAAGCAAAAAATCAAAGAACGAGAAGTTTTGGAAGATTTCTAAAAAATATATTAAACACTTCGGAAGAAGATTGAGCAATCCTTAAGGTAAAGCCGTTCTATTTGAGGCGTTGCCTCGAACACATAAATCATTATAAACCCAAATTCTTTCTTCCAAAAATGGAAGACATCCTAAGAGGAGGCGACACAAATCAAATACAAATTCAACAAATCCATACAAACTCCGAGATAGATATAGAATTAGAAGAAATCTTAAAAAGACAAGTCGCACGGATAAAAGTAGTTGGAGTCGGTGGCGCCGGTGGCAATACAACATCACGAATGCGAGAAATTGGAATCAAGGGCGGAGAAATAATAGCAATCAACACCGACGCACAAGACTTGCTTTATACAAACGCCGACCAAAAAATTCTAATCGGGCGAGAATTATCAAGAGGATTAGGAGCTGGCTCAAATCCGAAAATCGGGCAAGAGGCCGCACGAGAACAACAACAAGAAATCAAAAAGAAACTCCAAAATTCTGATTTGGTATTCGTAACATGTGGACTCGGAGGAGGAACCGGAACAGGAGCCGCACCAATCGTCGCAGAAATCGCAAAAAAACAAGGAGCTCTGGTAATAGGCGTCGTAACTTTACCATTCACCGTCGAGGGAGCAAAACGAATCGAAAACGCAATGGAAGGACTCGAGCGAATGGAAGGAATCGTCGACACACTAATTGTAATCCCAAACGATAAACTACTAGACCTCGCACCAGACCTCCCACTCCCAACAGCATTTAAAGTTGCAGACGAAATCCTAACAAACGCAGTCAAGGGAATCACGGAATTAGTAACATCATCAGGTTTAGTTAATCTCGACTTCGCAGATATCAAGGCAGTAATGGCAAACGGCGGCGTTTCTCTAATCGGCGTGGGCGAATCAGATTCAAGCGACCGAGCAATGGAGGCAGTCGACAAAGCCTTAAACAACCCACTTCTCGACGTCGACATCAGAAACGCGCAAGGGGCGCTCGTAAACGTCATTGGCGGCACAGACTTATCACTCGAAGAATACAAGCAAGTCATCCAAAAAATCGGCGAGCAACTTTCCCCAGACGCCAAAATAATTTCCGGAGCCCAAATTTCAAAAGACATGGAAAAATCAATCAAAGTAATGGTAATAATCACCGGCGTCAAATCCCCACAAATCTCAGGCGAACGACTCCCAATCGAAGAAGCCAGACGAAAAGATATGGAAGGAGAACTAGGAATTGAATTCTTCGATGAATAATCCACCATCCCCCAAAACTTAAAAACCCAAACAATCTCTAATCAACATGACCAAACTAACAAGAACACTTGCAACCAAATACAACAAATATCTCCGAGTCTGGCGACTCTTAAAAAAACCAACCATGTCAGAATTCAAAACAATCTCAAAGGTTTCAGCAATTGGACTCCTTGTAATCGGCGCTCTTGGATTCTCAATTTCAATCGCAATGAAAATATTCATCTAACACCAAAATCTTTTTAAATAGGAAATATTAAATACTAACATCTAGTTCTTAGATTTTTAAGAACTAGCTGGAGCAAAATCATGACAATAGGATACGGTAGTGAATTCGATTACCTCGAAGAAAATGATAATAGTCACGTCGCTGAAGAAAATTTCGCCCCAAAAATTAAAGGTTCAAAAAAAACATCATTAAACCCAGAAGAAGACACAAATGATGAGTCAGCTGCAGAATTAGCCAAAGAAGAAGAAAAAATAGAGCAAGAAACACTAAATACAAACGGGTCCCTCGAGCAGCAAGAAACTAAAGAAAAAATCATAAAACCAAAAAGAGAATTTGACTCTCAAATTTATATCGTCAAAGTCACAACAAACAAAGAAGATAAAGCATTAGAAATGATTGCCGACAAAGTAAAGAAAAAGAAAATCGGAATCTATGCACTTGCTCGACCACACGGACTAAGGGGTTACATTTTCTTAGAGTCCCCAGACCACAAGCACGCTGAAGATGCAGTATTCAATTTACCTTACGTTAAAGGAATAATCGGAGAAACCGTAACCTACGACAAAGTAAAACAAATGCTCGAGCCAGTAGCAGCCGACATCAAAATCGAAAAGAACGACATTGTTGAGATAATCTCAGAGCCATTCAAAAACGAAAAAGCAAAAGTAGTTAGAATCGACAAAATAAAAAGTGAATGCATCGTCTCACTTCTCGGAGCCGCAGTACCAATCCCAGTCACAGTAAAACTCGACAACATAAGAGTAATCAGAAGGGAGGAACTCGAAGAAGAGTAATACCATCTTATTAGGGATACCTACTAAATTAAAATTTCGGTTTTTAAAATACAAATTTTTAAAAACTCATTTTTCAAAAAACTAAAATGGCACTAATCAAACTATTGGTCGAAGGCGGGAACATGACACCAGGTCCAGCAGTCGCACAACAACTCGGACCAATAGGAATCAATATAGGTAAAGTAATTGCCGACGTGAACACAGCAACATCAGAATTTAAAGGAATAACCATACCTGTCCACCTAACCATCAACCCAGAAACGAAAGAAGTTTTAATTAAAGTCCTATCCCCTCCGACATCAGAACTAATTAAGAAAGAACTCAAAATTGAAAAAGCGTCCAGCGCAAGACTAAAACAAAAAGTTGGGAATTTCACAATCGAACAAGTAATCTCAATCGCAAAAGTAAAACACAACAGTCTGCTCTCAAACACATTTATAGCGTCTGTAAAATCTGTAATCGGAACATGCCAAGCCCTCGGAGTTTTAATCGAAAGCAAAGACCCAAAAGAAGTTTTACAAGAAATCGCAGAAGGAAAATACAAAGAAGAAATTGAAGCACAAAAAACCAATATTGACCCAGAAAAACGAAAAGAGCTGGATGAGCATTTCGCAAAGATTGAAGCAGAACAAGAAGCAATCAGGAAAGCCGAAGAAGCAGAAAAGGCAGCCGAAGAAGAAAAGAAAACCGAAGTCGCAACATCGAAAACTCCAACTCCAGAAAAAAAAGAAAAAAAGAAAGAATAACTTTATTAATCAAAAAATCACCTCACTACCATGGGGCTATGGGGTAGTCTGGTAGCCTTCGAGGTTTGGGACTTCGCGACCCCGGTTCAAATCCGGGTAGCCC
>CAZUXN010000032.1:0-3811 GCA_964624735.1 Candidatus Woesearchaeota archaeon
CGACGACGGGGCTTGTGAGTTGGTGGAAGTTTGATGGTGATGCGACGGATAGCGTTGGGGGAAATGATGGGGATTGTACTAGTTGTCCGGATTATGTTGATGATGTTGAGCGGGGGAATGTTGCGAGTTTTGATGGGGTTGGGGATTATGTTGATGCCGGAAGTGATAGTAGCTTGGATTTAGATGAGAATGATTTTACTATTATAACTTGGATTAAGCCTCAGCCTCAGGGTTCGTATCGTTTTGTTTATGGCAAATGGAGACCGAATATTTATTTGGATGTTGATGATGAGAGTTGGAATTTTGAACTTGATGATGGTTTTAATAGGGTTGTGAGACTGGATGCTTTGATAGATGGGAATACATGGTATTTTACTGCTCAGGTAGTGGAGCAGAATAATCAACATTGTGCTTATATATATAATTCGGAGGTGTTGGTGGATTCAGGTTGTGTTGGAGTGGGCACTACGGCTGGTTCGGATTTGTCGGATTTCTTGATAAGCAAGAGAGGATGGCATGCTTCTGATAATGAATATTTTGAAGGAGTTGTGGACGACGTCATGATTTATGATAGGGCTTTGTCCGAGGAAGAGGTTAATGCGATTTATGAGGTGCAGAAGAAGGTTTAAATAATTCTTTTTGTTTTTTATTTTATGAAAGTTGTTTGTTGTTTGTTATTATTGGTTTTTTTATGCGAGGGCGTTGTTGCTGTTTCTGGAGTTGTGCCCGGAAGTTATGAGGTTAATTTTACGCCGGGGTATAACGGGGAGTTTGTTTTTGATTTTGTTTTGGATGGTGGTGCTGATTTGTATGTTGAGGGGGGTTTGGCTGGGTGTGTGGAGTTAAACAAGGAGAAGATTTATAAGAGAGAAAAAGTTACTGCTATTTTGAATTTACCGTCGGTGATTGAGAGTCCGGGTGTTAATCAGATATTTATTGGTGCGCGCGGCGATGGCGTGAATGTTCGTGGAGTGATTAAAATTATTGTTCCTTATCCTGATGAATATGTTGGATTGGAGTTAAGTGCTCCGAGTGTTAATGTTGGCGAGATGGTTGAGATTAGATTGGGGATGTTTAATTTGGGAAAGCAGGTCGTTGATGTAAGGCCGAGTGTTGAAATTTATAATAGCGAGAGGAATGTAGAGGTTTTTTATGGTGAGAGCAAGTCAATTAATGTTTCGGGGTTTTCGTGTTTTAATGTTTCTTTTGATAGTTCTGATTATTTTCCTGGTGATTATATTGCTGTTGCTTTGGTGGATTATGGGAATGGGAGTTCGAGGGCTGAGAATGTTTTTAGATTGGGGGAGTTTGCGGTCAGGATTTTGAATTATAGTGATGAGTTTGTCGAAGGGGAAGTTAACAGATTTGAAATAGGAGTTGAGAGTTTGTGGAATAATAAGATGGAAGAGGTTTATGTAGAGATTAGAGTTGTTGGTTCTGATGTTGGGTTTGATAGTTCGATTGTGAGATTGGATGGCTGGGAAAAGAAAGTACTTGTCGGTGCTTTTGATGGTTCTGGTTTTTCTGCGGGGAATGTTGATGCAGAAATTATTTTACATTATGATGGTGGGGTTGTTTCTGAGGATGTTAGCTTGCAGATAATTAAGAATATAGATTATTTTTTTTATGGTTGTGTTTTTGGTTTTTTGGTTTTTATTGTGGGTTTGGTTTGGTTTCTTTTTTTTAGAAAAAGGAAAAGAAAAGTTAATGAGTAGCTTTTTATATTATGAAATGTTGGATATTTAATGAAGAGGAAAGCGTTGTTTTTGTTTGGTGTTTTAAGTATATTATTTGTTTTTTATATTGGAGTTCATTTTTTGCCGGTGGTTGTTGCTGACTATTCTATTAATGATAGTGGTGTGGTGAAATTTTTTGTTGGGCAGATTAGGACGGTGACTATTTATTCGCCAGAGAATATAACTTATAATTTTGATATTGGAGAGCCTTATCTTATTGGTTTGAATGTTTCGGCGGATTTTTCTGTTGCGGTGAATGGATGGAAATATTCGCTTTATGATTTGAGGCATAGTGTTTATACCGAGGAGAATACACTTTTTACTCCGAATAGTTCTATAAGTGCGGTGAGGTGGGGGAATTTGTTGACGGTTTTTGCTTATGAGGAAGATGGGCAGTGGTGGAATGCGAGTGTTATTTTTTATGTTAATGTTTCTAACTCGCCTCCGATATTGGGGGATATAGATGAGCCGATTCTTGTTTGCGAGGGGCAGGCACTTTCTTATAATTTTAATGCGACAGATGTCGATGAGGATGATTTAATTGAGGACATTTCTCCTAAGAATCTTTTTTATTTGAATTCGTTGGGGAAGAGCGGGCTGAATATGAGTTTATATCGTATTATTTCTGGGGTTTTAGGAAAGAGTCAGGTTAAGAATTATGCAGAGACGATTTCTGTCGTGGATCCTTATAGTTTGGTTGATAGTTTTGTTGCGAATATTAGTGTTGTTGAAATTAATAATCCGCCGGTGATGGTTGGACTTGGGGCGCAGACTGTTTGGCTTACAGGGGATAATTCAACTTTTTATCATCAGATGGATGTGACAGATGTTGAGGATGGGGTTACGGCGGATGGGAATTTTAGTTTTAATTTGACGTGGGGGACGGGAGAGAATTTGTTTGATATTGATAATGTTAGTGGGGTTATGAATTATAGTCCGGTGTTGGGACAGGAAGGAAAAGTTTATTCGCTGACTGTTTGTGTTGTTGATAATGCGTTGAGCAATGTGCATGAGAATATTAGTTTGTGTTCGCCGAGAGATGGGGATGTCGAGAGTGTTTGCGATGGATTTACCTTGACTGTTACTGACGAGAACAGGGCGCCGGAGATTATCAATTATACGCCGACGAATACGAGTTTGATTGTTGGAGGTACGACGAGTTCTTCGTTCTTCGTTGAGGTTTACGACGCTGATGGGACGATTCCGGATATTGATTGGTATGTTGATGGGGTGTTGAAGGAACATAATGAGAATATGTCGAATGATAGTTTTGGTTATACTTTTGGATGCGGGGTTTCCGGGGAACATTATGTTGAAATTATTACTAGCGATGGGCTGTTGAGTGATAGTCAAAGATGGGACATTAGTGTTAATCTTGTTGCATGTCCTGTTAGTGTGCCTGGGGGTGGTGGGGGAGGAGGAAGTATTTCTTGTTGGGAGAACTGGGTTTGTAATGATTGGGATGTTTGTCAGAATACAAAGAGGTCTTTTGATGCGAAGGTATTGTCGCTGGAAGATTATATTTCGATTAAAGAGAAGTGTGCGCAGATAGGATATGAGGATGAGAGGTTTTGTGGGTTTCAGATAACTTATTGTTTTGATTTGAATCAATGTAATTATTCGGTGCCTGCTAAACCGAAGCCGTCTGAGAGAAGAATTTGTTATTTTACGGAGAGTCCGAATTGTTATGACGGGATAACGAATTGTCACGATGGGGCTTGTGAGTTGTTGGTCGATTGTGGTGGCCCATGTAGTCCTTGTGCGACATGTTCCGACGGAAAGCAGAATCAGGGAGAGAGTGGTGTTGATTGTGGCGGTCCGTGTCCTTTTGTTTGTGAGCCTGAGCAACCATTTTACTTGATTAGTAATTTATTAATTGCGTTGTCTGTAATATTAGTTATTTTGATCTTGTATATTTTGTATAGGGTGGTTAAGTTGGTGAGAGAAAATAAAAGGAGGGCATAAAGTTTAAATACTTTTGAAAGTATTTTTTGAGTATAAGAAAAGGGTGTTAAAAGTATGGTTGAAATTATTTTTAGGGACAAGTGTATCCAGACTGGTCATAGGATAAAGAT
>CAZUXN010000033.1:0-3449 GCA_964624735.1 Candidatus Woesearchaeota archaeon
TTTTTTCATTTGTTTTTCGGATGTTGCGGATTTGACGTGTTCTAGGAGTCCTTGGAGGTCGCCCATTCCGAGTATTCTTGATATGAATGATTCTGGGTCGAAGGTTTCGATTTCGTGGATTTGTTCGCCGACTCCGATGAAGAAGACTGGGGCTTTAGTTTCGGCGCAGGCGGTTAGGGCTCCGCCGGCTTTTGAGGTTCCGTCCATTCGTGTGATTATTACGCCGTCGATAGATAATGCTTTTTGGAATTCTTCGGTTTGGGTTTTTGCGGCTTGTCCGATGTCGGCTGGCATTACTAAAATTCTATAAGTTGGCTTTAGGGTCTTGTTTAGCTTTTGGATTTCTTTGGTTAGTTCTTTGTTTAGTCCGTCTCGGCCGGCGGTGTCGATTAGAATGAGGTTGTATTTTTTGAGGTCTTTTTCGTATTGGTTTATTATTTTGATTGGGTCTTTTTCTTTTTTGTCGACGAAGACTGGGAGTTTTGCTTTTTTGGCCATTTGTTCGAGTTGGTCCATCGCGGCTGGTCGTTGAGTGTCTAAACCTAATAGCGCAACTTTTCGTCCGCGTTTTGCGTAGTAGAATCCTAGCTTCGCGATTGTTGTGGTTTTGCCGGCGCCGTAAAGTCCTAAGAACATGATGGAGGTTTGTTTTTGGAGTTTGAGTTCTGATTTTTCGCCTAATAGGTTTAGGATTTCGTCGTGGATTAGTTTGATGAGTTGTTCTTTTTTGTCTATGTTTTTTATGTTTTCGTCGTAGGCGAGTTTTTTGATTTTTTTGGAGAGTTGTAGGACTAGCTCGATGTTGACGTCGGCTTCGATTAGGGCTTTTTGGATTTCTTTGACGATTCTATCTATGAGTTTCTTGTCGACGAATATTGCGTTTGATATTTTGTTTATTCCGCCTTTTAGGGCCGAGCCGAGTTTGTCTAGTACCATAGAATAAGGTGGATAATGTGGGTTATTAAATTTTGGGTTTGGGGTTGGAAATTAGTATTAGGTCTTTATCGGTGCCTTTTGATTCCCATGCTTTTTTGAATAATTCTTTTTTGATTGGCATGAATGCCTGGGCTTTTGCTATTCCTGGATTATGGATGTAGATGTTTTTTTCGTCGTGTCCCGATAAAACTACAAAGTGACCTTGATAGTTTTTCTTTTTTGTTAATATGTTCCAGTTAATTAGGATTATTGGAATTGAATTTTTAGTTAGTAGTTTTGTTAGTTGAGTTATTGAGAGGTCTTTTTCTTTTGATGGAATGCCAAGTTGTTTGTTTTCTTTTATTAATTCGTGGAGGGTGCTCATCTCTTTTATATGTTTCTTGTAATATTCGATATTGTCTTCTTCGTGGGAGAAGTTTTGTTTGGAGATTATCTTTGTGTTGAATCTTAATTTTTTTGAGGCTCTTGCGATTCCTGCGGTCCAAGTCATTCCTGATGGGAGTTGTTTTGTTAGTTTGGATAGTTCTTTGATTGAGTGTTTTTCTCCGAAGTATTCGAGAACCATCTGGAGGGCTCTTTGGGCGCATTCGGTATCTTTTTCTGATTTGTGGAATGGGATGTTTAGTTTCATAATCCTAGTTTTTCAATCAATTTTTTTTTATCGAAGACTTCTAGGTCTTGGTAGTTTTGTCCGGTGCCGAGGGATAGGATTGGTTTTTTTGTGATGTGAGATACTGAGATTGTGGTGCCGCCCTTTTCATCGACGTCGGCTTTTGATAGGATTATTCCGGTTATGTTTATTGCGTTGTTGAATGCTTTGGCTTGTTCGGTTGCGTCGTTGCCTGTGATTGATTCGCCTAGGAAGATTGTCATGTTTGGTTTTGTGACTCGTGATATTTTTTCAATTTCTTTCATTAATGAGTCTCGGTTTTGCATTCGGCCGGCGGTGTCGATTAGGACTACGTCTATTTTGTTTTTCTTTGCGTATGTGATTGCTTCGAATCCTACTGATGCTGGGTCTGAGCCGTAGTCTTTTTTGATGATTGGGACTTTGAGTTTTTCGGCGTGTTCTTCTAGTTGTTGAATTGCGGCTGCTCGGAATGTGTCGGCTGCTGCGAGGCAGACTGAGAGTTTGTTTTTTTGGAGGTAGTTTGTGACTTTTGCTATTGTTGTTGTTTTGCCGGAGCCGTTGATTCCGGCGAATAGGATTACGAAAGGTTTTTTTACTTCGAGAGAGTCTTTAATTTCTTTTAGGAAGTTTGGTGGGTTGATTAGGATTGATTCGATTGATTCTTTTAGTTCTTTTGAGAGGTCGACTTCACTTAGGATTTTTCCGATTAGTTTTGTTCCGAGGGATAATTTTATTGATTGGACGGCTTCGTATGCGACGTTGTTTTGTAGGAGAATCAGTTCGAGTTCTTGGAAGAGTTCTTCGAATTTTTCGTCTGTTAGTCGTTTTTTGAATTTTGAGAAGAAGCCTGTTTTTTCTACTGGAGTTTCAATTGTTTCTTTGAGGGATTGTTCTAGTTCTTCTTTTGGTTTTTTCTTGGTTTGTCGCTCGGTGTACCCCTTGGTATCTGTGGCATCTTTGTTTTTGTTTATCCAGTTTTTTAGTTTTGATTTTAGTGCGCTGAACATTGTAATAAGAAAAATCAGAGATTTTTCTGTTTTTGGTTTTTAGTTATTGGTTGTTGGTTTCTTGGGGTTAAGAAGGTTTTGGTTTTGAGTATAATGGTTTTGAGTATAACAATTCTTTTAAACGAAGTGGAGCTTTTGTTGGTATGTTAATGTTTAGTGATATTTATGAGGCGATGCGAAAGGAGAAATATTCTGAGAATTTGCAGGTTTTGCCGAGGAAGTTTTTGGTTGATGTGGCTGAATATTTTCGGGAGAAAAAGAATTTTTTGGAGAAGGAGGACGATTTGTTTTCGGATGTGGCGATTAAAAACAAAAAGAAGTTGGATAATGCGGTTTCGAGTTTTAGGGATTTGTTGAGGATTCGGAAAAAGAAGATTTTGAATTTGGCGTTTGTGGCGTCTCAGGTTGGGATTTCGAAGAAGGATTTTGAGAATTTGTTGGGTTTTGAGAAGGATTTGTTTGAGGAGTTGGTGAAAGCGCTGGAAAGGGCGGATAAAAATCAGGTGATGGATATGTCTGAGTCGGTGAAAGATGAGAGGAAGCATAGGCTTGTGAGGTTTCTTGAGGATGTTCCGGAGTTTTTGGGATTTAATGGGGATGATGTCGGGCCTTTTGAGAAGGGAGAGGTTGCGAATTTAGAGGTTGAAATTGTAGGGATTCTCGAGAAGGATAAGAGAGTTGAGGTTATCGAGGAGGAATAGTTATTAGCCGTTGAAGGGATTCCAAAAAGTTTAAAATAAGGTTTCTTGATGATATATTGTGCCTGCGTAGCTCAGTGATAGAGCATCTGTCTTGTAAACAGAGGGTCGAGGGTTTGACTCCCTTCGCAGGCTTGCGAGTCAAACCTAATTCGGAATTTCTTTGAAAGTCCTCAT
>CAZUXN010000034.1:0-3283 GCA_964624735.1 Candidatus Woesearchaeota archaeon
AGGATGTGGTGTGGGTAGATTTTTACTTCGAGGTAGAATTCTTTGCCGAGTTTTAATTGAAGGAAACGGTTTAGGTATTGACGGATTGCTTCGATTGAGTTGTCGCGGATTTGGATTTTTTCTTTTGATATTATGTTTAACGCGATTGGATATTCTCCTTTTTCGAATCCTTTAATGTCGCCCATTTTGAATTTGACGATTTTTGAATTTGGGACGGTTTTAATGTAGGACTTTGTTCGTTTTTTGGATTTACGAGTGTATGGTCTTACTATTCTTTTGCTGTATGCTGAGCCTTTTCTTAGTGCCATTGATTAGATACGGAAATCAGAGATTTCCTAGAGATACGCCTTTGGCTAAAGGTGCGTCTTCGACTAGAGATGCGGAAAATTTTTGATTTTCCTTTAGACTGACTTGGCGGGTGTTATTTAATTTTTTCATTTTAATTGACTTAAGGGTGTGTATCTGCTATGATCTATTTTATTATCAAACCAAGGAGGTAATTCGAAAACTTCTGCGTCTGCATCAGGAATATTACATTCTGGAATGGCGTCTTCTGCTGCCTGTCTACTACTATAATCACGTCCTCCAATAAGGCCGGAGTTCTTATTTACTAAAAAATACTTTGTTTTTTGTTTTTCCATTTTATTTTATCTCCACATTTGTGCCGATTGCTTGGCCGGGTAGTCCTTTTTCGAAGATTGCTCGGACTACGCCGTTGCCGCCGTGGGCTGATGAGATTTTGCCTGTGATTATTGTTGGTTTTTTGCCGGTTGATTTCCATTCGACTGTTTTGCCGACGAGTTTTGTTGCTTTTTCTCGTGAGTCTGCTTCTGGAATCTCGATTAAGAAGTGTCTGGGTTTGTATGTTTTTCGTCCTCGTCGGAATTGGATTACTTTGCCTTTCATGTTATATGGTTGAGAAATTGGTTTTTAAAGATTTGTTTTAGTATGTTTTTGATTACAATAATGTTTAAAAGTGTGGGGAGTTGTTGGTTTGGATGAGTGAAGATAATTGTGCGGCGGATGGATATTCTTGTTCGCATTTGGGTTCTCATAGTTCTCATGGATCTAGAGCATTGGTTGGTTCTATGCCTAGTAGAGGAGGAGAGTTTCTTGCTCGATATATTGTAATAGGAGAACCGCAAGCTTCGGAGTCTTGTTCTGATGTCTGTCCAAATCATACTTTAAAGAAAGGGGAGGTTGCGTTGGCTTTAGACCCAGAGTTGATTGAGCAGTTGTATTATTCTGTTGTGGCCAATAGAGCGAGAAAAGAGGCGTTGTTAAGAGAATAACATAATAACAGGGCGGCTCGTTATCGTTCTCGAGCGAATGATAGATAGTTAATGGATAAGTTCGAATTCGCCGAATATTTTTTTGAGGGTTTCGAGGGATTTGAAGTCGATTTTTGTTTCTTTGTTTCTGTTTGCTATTAGTTGTTCTTGGAGTTCTTTTGGGTTGGAGTTTGTTAGTTTGTTGTTATGTAGTTTTTGGATTTTGGATTTTTGGATTATGAAGGTGTTTGTGAGGAAGAATATTTCGGCTGTCATGGTTTTGCCCTGAATTATGAATTTTGATTTTTCCATTGAGGCGAGTTCGCATCTTTGGGTGTATTCTGTTATTGCTGTTGTAATTTCTGCTGCGAGTTTTCTTGCGTTGTCGACATTAGTTGATTGTTTTGATGTTAAATTATCTTTTTTCTTGTCATTCCCTGTTTTTGCTTTGATTATTTCTTTTTTTGTTTTGGCTATTAATTTTAGGTTGTGTAGGAATCTTGGTGGGAATTTTCCTTTTTTGATTAGTTTGTCGTCGAATTCTTTTATGATTGTTTCTTCTGATTCTTTTTTTAATAGGGCGCCAAGCATTCCGAAAACGTCTTTGTATGTTTCTTCCATTGATTTTTCTTGGACTCGTTTTTCGATTTGTTCTCTGAGTTCTTGGATTCTTTTGATGTAGTCGAGGGCGTCTTTTGAAAGTTTGTCGAGTTTTTCACCGTTGATGTCGCCGGGTTTTATTTTTCCGTGTTCATATGCTTTCCAGACTTTAATCATTATTTCTTCGAGGATGTCGACGTATTTTTTTTCGACGAGTTTTTCTTTTTCGTAGAAAATTTCTTTGAATAATCTAACGGTTTCTTTTGGCGTTGGTGGGGCGAGGCCGTAGAGCATTAAGAGTCCTTGGGTGGGGGTTGATATTCCCCAGAATAAATCTAATGTTGCAATGTCGAAGATTCGTTTTTCGATTGTTTCTTTGAGTTTGTTGCCTGATGACATGAACATGTCGATTGCTTCGGGGGATGGTTTGATTTTTCCCATTCGGAGTAGGGATTTCCATGGGAGGAATGTGCCTCGGTCATAAAGCGGGATGCCGTCTCTAATGAATGTAAAGAATATGGGATGTGCATCTTTTACCCCGTCCCAAAATTCTGTGAGTAGCCAGATTTGAACATTGAGGATATTTTTAACGCCGGCTATTAGTTGGGCTTCTTGGATATATGAATAAATTATTCCGCGGAGTTTTTCTTTGAGTTCAAGTCGTGGCATTCGTTTGACGTCGGTGTCATCGATAATTACTGAGATGTCTACGTCGGATGATTTTTTTGTGTCGCCCCGGGTTAGCGAACCGTAGATTACGTATGATGTGACGTATTTTTCGAATTTTTTTAGGACGAGAGATTTGTGAATTTGGGCGACTCTAATATAGCTTAAAATTCCTTTGTCTAATATTGGAAATGACATTGACAGGGCTTCCATGATTTCGAATTTTGAGTCGAGTCCGAGGTTCCAGAAGTCGATTGGTGTCATTATGTGAATCCAGAATTTGTCGTTGATTTTTTTTGCGGCTGAAATTAAATTTAATTTTATTTGCCCGATGTTTTTGAATTGTTTTTCCGGGATGATTGTTAAGATGTGGATTAGTTCTCGTTTTGTGTCTTCTTCGGAGATTTCATATTCTTCTTCAATTTTTTTTGATGCCTGTGCCGGGATTATTCCGATAGCTTCGATAAACTTATGTTTTTTTAGAATTTCGGTTTTGAATTTTTCTATTTCTTTTTGGGTTTTGTCCATTTTCTTTTTTAGGGCGTCGTCGATTTGGTTTGACATTGGGAGGTTGCCGAGTTTTGATTTTGGGATGTATTCTTTCGCGAGGTTTTGTTCGACGGAATTTTCTTGAGAAGTTTTGTGTTCTTCCATTGCTATAAATTGGGTAATTGGTTTTT
Organism: Candidatus Woesearchaeota archaeon; assembly: GCA_964624735.1. Taxonomy (GTDB): domain Archaea; phylum Nanobdellota; class Nanobdellia; order Pacearchaeales; family GW2011-AR1; genus JAGVXH01. Next base: position 3,218 of record CAZUXN010000034.1, read on the forward strand.
AAGTTTGTTGGTTTAGGTTTACAAATGGTCCCGCCAAGAATCGAACTTGGGTATCCTCGGTGTAAA
>CAZUXN010000035.1:0-2797 GCA_964624735.1 Candidatus Woesearchaeota archaeon
GATGATATTTTGAAGAAGTATGGGGCGAAAATAGAGTCGCAGATGAAGGGGTACGACAAAACCGCAGGTCGCAGGTCGCAGGTCGCAGGTGGGAAGTTTTCGAAGAGTTATGAGATGTTTAAGTTGTCGATGTTGCCGGAGTTTTCGAGATATGAGAAATGGTGCAAGTCGCTTGGGAATTTGTTTAAGATTAAAGTTGGAGAAAAAGACAGGAATAGAACTGAGAAAAATATCGAGATTGCGCATTTGAATTTAACGGCGTCGGAGGTTGTGGTTTTTTCGGTTATGCTTTTATTTTTGACTTTGTTTGGCGGGGTATTGTTTTTTTTGGGAGTGTGGCTTTTGACTGGAGTGTTTTCGTGGATGATGATGTTTTTTATTTTTGTGTTTGCTATTTTTTTGTTTTATTATTCGTCGAGGGCGCCGGACAGGTTGGCGATGAAGTGGCGGTTGAAGGCGAGTAGCCAGATGGTGCCGGCGATTTTGTATATTGTGATTTATATGAAGCATACTTCTAATTTTGAGAAGGCTGTTGCGTTCGCGGCGGAGCATTTACAACCACCGTTGAGTTTAGATTTTAGCAAGGTTTTTTGGGATGTCGAAGTTGGGAGGTTCTCGACAATTAAGGATAGTATTGATAATTATTTGGAAGGGTGGAGAGATTATAGTCTGGAGTTTATTGAGGCGTTTCATTTGATTGAGTCGAGTTTGTATGAACCGGATGAGGCAAGGAGAATTGTGGTTTTGGAGAAGTCGTTACAGGTTATTCTTGATGGCGTTTATGATAAGATGTTGAAATATACGCATGAGGTTAATGCGCCGTTGACGAATGTTTATATGTTGGGGATTGTTTTGCCGACGCTGGCTTTGGCGATTTTGCCTTTAGCGTCGACGATGCTTGGTGGGGCGATTAGGTGGTATCACGTGCTTTTGATTTTTAATATTATGATTCCGTTCTTGGTTTTGTATTTGACAAATAATGTTATGATGCAGAGGCCGGGTGGTTATGGGGAGACGAGCTTGTTGGAGAAAAATCCGTTGTATCCGAAGTATAAGAGTAATGCTGGTTATTGGAAAGGGTTTTTTATTGCGTTGCCTTTGTTTTTGATTGGGATTATTCCTCTTCTTTGGAGATATACTGGGTTGCCTGGATTGTTGGGGATGGCGAGGGACCCGACGTGGAAACAAATAGGGTTGAGTTTTATGGGAGGTGATTCTGGTATTTTTGGGATTGTTGATCCTGTTAGTGGTGTTTTGTATGGGCCATCTGGTTCGTTGTCTTTGTTGTTGAGTTTGTTTATTCCGATTTCTATTGTTTTGTTTTTTGTTGTGGCGTTCAAAGAGAAGACGAAGGATATTTTGGAGACTCGGACGAAATATAAGGAAGTTGAGAGTCAGTTTACGTCGTCGCTGTTTCAATTGGGGAATCGGATTGGGGATGGGTTGCCTGCTGAGATTGCATTTGTGAAAACTGCTGAGTCGACGAAGGGGACTGCGACTGAGGGATTTTTTAGGATTGTGAATGAGAATATTCAGCAGTTGGGGATGAGTTTGGAGCGGGCATTGTTTGACCCGAAGAGAGGAGCGGTTATTTTTTATCCGTCGCAGTTGATTGCGACTTCAATGAGGATTTTGGTTGAGTCGGTTAAGAAAGGGTTGAAGGTTGCGGCGAGGAGTTTGATGTCGATTAGTGAGTATGTTAAGAATATTAAGAAGATTAATGAGAGGTTGAATGATTTGTTGGCGGGGATTGTTTCTGATATGAAATCGAATATGACTTTTTTGGCGCCATTGCTGTCTGGGATTATTGTTGGTTTGGCGGGGATGATTATGACTATTTTGTCGGCGTTGAATGGTATGCTTGCCGGTGGTGAGATTGGGAATGTGGCTGAGCTTGGGAGCGGTGGGATTGTCGGGATACTTTCTATTTTTGATCCTGTGCTTATGATTCCGACTTATTGGTTGCAGGTTATCGTCGGTGTTTATCTGGTTGAGATAGTTTTTATTTTGAGTTCGACTCTGGTGACGATTAAAGCGGGGCGCGATCCATTGATGGTGACGGCGCAGACTGGGAAGAATTTGAGGACGACGATTGTTTTGTATAGTATTGTTGCTGTAATTTCAATTATTGTGCTGACGGTGATTGGGGCTGTTGCGCTGGCGAATTTGACTTAATTTTTATTTTCGCTGGTAATTTTTTTATACTGTGAAATTCCCTACCGAAAATAAAAATTGTTTTGGGTAATTTTATATAGTTGGTTTTGCTTAATTGCTTATGGATAGAAAGGGTTTGGAGATGGCAGTTACGACGGTGATTATGATAATTTTGTCGATTGTGGTTTTGACTATTTTGATTATTTTTGTGAATTCGCAGACTGGGTTTTTGTCGAAGTGGTTTAAGACTCAGCAGGGTGAGAGTAATGTTGATTCCGTGGTGAGTGCTTGTAATAATTTAGTTGCGACGGAGTCGGTTTATTCTTATTGTTGTGAGGAGAAAGAGATTATTTTGGGGGGGAAGGGGGAAGTTGACGAGGAGACAGGGAAAGTTGTGGAGAAGAAGAATTTGAAGCAGAGTTGTTCTGTTGCTCGAGGGGAAAATTGGTCGTCGGGGAGAATAAATGAGTTGAGTTGTGTTGGCATTAGTTGTTAGGAAGTTTTATAAATAAAAGAGATGTTTGTATTGTATGAAGAGGATGGATAAGAAGGGGCAACAAATGACTTTGGGGACGATTATAGCGATTGTTCTTGGAATAGTTGTTCTTATATTTTTGATTTATGGTTTTAGTACGGGGTGGAG